>JASFTJ010000073.1:0-8333 GCA_050053615.1 Anaerolineae bacterium
GCGGCAGGCGACGCAACCGCATCATCGGCCTGTTGCCGATCAAACCCAGGGCAGTCTCTACAATTCGTCTACTGCCCGTGTCATTCACCCTTTCCTTCGGTAAACCAGGCGCCGTCAAGCGCCATACTCTCGTCCCAGTCGATCGACGCTGTCGTGGTCAGCTCTCGAACTTGCCTCTCCAGGATTTCGACGCGATCTACCACGCATTTCAGCGTTTCTACCACAGGGTCGGGCAGATCCGCGTGATCCAAAATGTCCCGAGAACGACGCTCAAGTCGCCGGCCATTGATGCGGACGACCCGCCCCGGCACGCCGACCACCGTGGCCCCGGCCGGCACGGACTCGATGACCACCGATCCGGAACCAATCTTGGCCCCATCCCCCACGGTGATGCGGCCCAGGACCACGGCGTTGGAGCCGATGACGACCCCGTCGCCGACGGTAGGGTGTCGTTTGGTGCGTCCCGACGAGGTTCCCCCCAAGACCACGCCTGTATACATCAGCACATCGTCACCGATCTCTGCTGTCTCGCCGATGACAACCCCGGCGCCATGGTCGATAAAGAATCGCCGTCCGATGCAAGCGCCGGGATGGATTTCGATGCCCGTCCAGAATCGATTGAAATGGGAAACCAGACGCGCCCAAGTCAGATGATTCCGCTTCCAGAGGCCATGCGCCACACGATGCAGCCAGCCCGCGTGCAGTCCTGGATAGCAGGTCAGGACCTCGATCAGGCTGCGGGCGGCAGGATCCTTGTCGTAGATTGTCCGGATATCTTCGCGTAAAAGCTCCCGCCAGCGGCCGAGCCGTCCAGTCCACCGTCGGGGGCGCACTTGGTCCCCGCTTCCTGTCAAGGTTCGCAGGCCTGACTCTCTCACCATTTTCTTCCTCTTCCAGGACCAGTCTGGTCATTGTTCATTGCAGATCCGCTAGCGTGATCGAATCCAAGGTCTCCACCAACTGGTCACGCACCCGCTCCCAGACGCCGCGCGCCGAGCATTCATCTTCGTGGGCACACGGGGTGCACTTTTGCTCAGCCACACACTGAACAGGCAGAATAGAACCCTCAAGGGCGCGGATCACCTCGCCAGCGGTGATAGCCTGGGGCGCACGGGCCAAGAAGTAGCCCCCCTGGGCTCCCCGCTTGCTGCGGAGAAGGCCCGCCTGGCGCAATTCGATAGCGATTTGCTCCAGGTACGGCTGGGAGATGCCCTCTGACGTGGCCACCTGCGTCAGCGATACGGGGCCCTCCCCAAAGTGCCGAGCCAACTTGCTCATAGCCCGCAAGCCGTACAACTCTTTGGCCGAAACCCGCACAGACGCCCTCCTCTTGTTCCCTAATCCCTAGTAAAATGTCGGGATTATTCTAGCACGAGGGCTGTTCCCTGTCAAGTAAGAAGCAATACAGGATTCGGGGGTTGACTGACTGACAAGTCTTTTAGGACACGGGTTCACACAGATTTCACGGATGAAAAAACAGGCATATCCGTGTGAATCCGTGGAAATCCGTGTGTCATGATCGTTTCACCTAGACTTCAAACGAGTTTTGTCAGTCAACCAGGGATCGGGGGTCTTGTATCACAGCTTCCATTTGCGCTTTCATGATTTTTGAGGTATCATAGGCAGCGCAGCAAAACGAGCTGGCTCACCTTATCCGAGGAGCAGAAATCGACGTGCTCGACATGTTCTTCAACCCACAGGCCGTGGCGGTTATCGGCGCCTCTCGAACGCCAGGCAAGCTGGGGTTCGGTATTCTGCACAATATTGTGCAGTACGGCTATCAGGGCGCTATCTATCCCATCAATCCGAAGGCCGACGAGATCCTGGGATTGGAGTGCTACCCCAGCGTTCTGCAGGTACCCGGCTCTGTGGACATGGCAGTCATCGTCATCCCTAGCAGATATGTGGCCAACGCGCTGACCGAGTGTGGTGAGAAAGGGGTCAAGGGCGCCATTGTCATTTCGGCGGGATTCCGAGAGGTAGGCTCCGAAGGTTGGCAGCGAGAGCGCGAGATTGTAGACATCGCCAAGCACTATGGAATGCGCCTCATCGGGCCAAACTGCTTGGGCATCATCGATACCATCTCCAGTCTGAACGCATCCTTTGCGGTCGGAATGCCCGAGCCGGGCAGCATCGCCTTCATGTCCCAGTCCGGCGCGCTGTGCACTTCCGTGCTCGACATGGCCTTGACCGAGGGGATTGGCTTTTCCCATTTTGTCAGCCTGGGCAACAAGGCCGATACCAACGAGATCTCCTTCATCGAAGCCTGGCAGAACGATCCTGACACGCGGGTCATCATGGCCTACGTGGAGGGCATCGAGGACGGCCCAAAATTCATGCGTGTCGCCAGCGAGGTGAGCAACCATAAACCGATCATTGCCATCAAATCAGGTACGACGAGCGCTGGTTCGCGAGCCGTGTCCTCGCACACGGGCACGCTGGCCGGTTCAGAGCGGGCCTATGAGGCAGCCTTCCGGCAGAGCGGCGTCATTCGCGCTCAGTCGGTCCAGGATCTTTTTGATTATTCCGTCGCGTTTGCCAACCAGCCGCTGCTGACCGCCGACCGGATCGCCATCATCACCAACGCCGGCGGACCGGGCATCATGGCCACCGATGCCTGCGAGCGAGCAGGCTTGCAAATGGCTTCGCTCGAAACAGAGACGATGGAGGCACTGCGGGCGGCCCTGCCGGCGGCGGCCAGCGTGTTGAACCCGGTGGATGTGCTGGGCGATGCCCTGGCTGACCGCTACGGGATGGCGCTGGAGGCGGCGCTGAACGACCGCAATGTGGGCGGGGTGATTGTAATCCTTACACCACAGGTGATGACCCAAGTGGAAGAGACCGCTCGCATCACAGGCGAGTTGTCGCAGAAGAGTGACAAGCCGGTCTTTGGCTGTTTCATGGGCCGAAAGACCGTGGACCCAGGGATCCGCGTGCTCAGCCGATACGGTGTCCCCAACTATCCGGTGCCGGAACGAGCCGTGGCCGCCATCGCTGCCATGGTGCAGCATCGACGCTGGGGCGAACGGCCACCCGTGGAACTCGAGACATTCGGCGCGGAACAGGACGAGGTGCGTAAGATCTTTGAGCGGGTCCGGGCGGAGGGACGGGTAGCCATCGGCGACGCCGAGGCGCGGGAGATCATGGAAGCCTATGGCATCCCCACTCCGAGGACGGTCCTCACCCGCAGCCCCGACGAAGCAGCCCGCGTTGCTGACGAAATCGGTTTCCCGGTGGTGATCAAGATCGCCTCGCCTGACATCCTGCACAAGACGGATGTGGGCGGCGTCAAGCTGAACGTCACAAACCCAACCGATGTACGCGACGCCTTTGAGCTCATGGTCTATCGCGCCAACAGGTATATGCCCGATGCGGACATCTGGGGATGCTTGGTGCAGGAGATGGTGCAAGGCGGCAAAGAGGTCATCGCCGGCATGAACCGCGATCCCCACTTTGGCCCCTTGATGATGTTTGGACTGGGCGGTATCTATGTCGAAGTGCTACGCGATGTAGCGTTCCGTATTGCTCCCTTTGACCGCCGCGAGGCCCACAAGATGGTGCGCGAGATCCGGGGTCACAGCCTGCTTCGCGGCGTGCGCGGCGAGCGTCGCTCCGACCTTGAGGCCCTCGTCGATGCCCTATTGCGGCTTTCTCAGTTAGTGAACGACTTTCCCGAGATCGCAGAATTCGACATCAACCCCTTGGTCGTCTTTGAGGAGGGGCGGGGCGTGCTAGGGATCGACATGAGGTTGGTGCTAGGTTAGAGCGCATCAAGAACTGGAGGAAAGAATGGCCACACTGTACATTACGTCAACGGAGACATTTTCGGGCAAGAGCGCCCTGTGCGTGGGCCTTGGCAAGCGGTTACAGCGGGACGGCCTCGGCATCGGCTACATGAAGCCGGTGAGCACAGGGGAGCGTCTGGCCGCGGGCATGGTGGACGAAGACGCCGAGTTCTTTAAGCAGACGTTCAATCTGCCCGATCCCCTGGAAGACATGGCCCCCGTCGGGATCGCGCCACGTATGGTGGAAGCGATCCTCAAAGGCGAAGAAAAGACCGACTTTGTAGCCAGGTTCCAGCAGGCCTACAAGCGGGTCGCCGAGGGGCGCGATGTCATCATCCTGGAAGGCGGCTGTAACCTCCGGCAAGGCTACCTCGTCGGTCTGCCGACGCCCCAAGTCGTCAAGATGCTGCATGCGCACGCGGTGGTGGTCATCAAGTACAGCAGCGATCTGCAGGTGCTGGATGATTCGTTGACAGCGCGGAAACGGCTGGGAGACTCGCTGGTCGGTGTAGTGCTCAACGCTGTCCCTCGCCAGCGAATGCCCTTCGTCCAGGAGACGGCCAAACCGGCGTTGGAGTCGCGGGGCACCCCGGTCCTGGCCATACTGCCCCAAGAACGCCTGCTTCTATCAGTCAGCGTCGGAGAGCTGGCAGAGTTTCTGAATGGCAAGATTCTCAACTGCCCCAACCAAGCCGACGAACTGGTCGAGCACTTGATGGTGGGGGCCATGGCCGTGGAGTCGGCCCTGAGCTACTTCCGCCGCAAACCCAACAAAGCAGTCATCACCGGCGGCGACCGACCCGACATCCAGTTGGCCGCACTGGAGACAAGCACCAAATGCGTGATCCTCACCGGCAACCTGCGTCCCAGTCCCATTATCTTGGGTCGCGCCGAAGAGGTCGGCGTGCCCATGATCCTGGTTCGCCAGGATACCCTCAGCGCTGTGGAGGTGATCGAACGCTTTTTTGGCAAGACGCGCTTCCACCTGGACAAAAAGATCCAGCGGTTCGAGGAAATGCTAGAAGACCGGTTTGATTTTGAGCGGCTGTACGGAGCGTTGGGGATCAGGGAATCGGGTACCAGGGAATTCCTGACTCCCTGATCACCCATCACCAAATACACAGGAGGTTTAAGGTGACGGCAATTGAAGACATCATAGGTCGTGAAATTCTGGATTCACGCGGAAATCCCACGGTAGAAGTAGAAGTTCTGTTGGAGTGTGGAGCGATCGGCCGGGCGGCTGTGCCCTCGGGAGCCTCTACCGGCATCCACGAAGCGATAGAACTGCGCGATGATGACCCCGATCGCTACGGCGGCAAGGGCGTCCTCAAGGCGGTGGAGAACATTAATGGTGTCATCGCCGAAGAGTTGTGGGGCTTTGACGCCCTGGAGCAGGTGGGTCTGGATGAATACCTCATCGAATTGGATGGCACACCCAACAAGGGCAAACTGGGCGCCAACGCCATTCTGGGCGTCAGCCTCGCCGCCGCAAAGGCCGCTGCAGCGGTGTTAGATCTGCCGCTCTACCGCTACATCGGCGGCGTGTCGGCCCGGACGTTGCCAGTGCCAATGATGAACATCCTCAACGGCGGCAAACACGCCATGGATGGCCCCGACCTGCAAGAATTTATGGCCATGCCCGTGGGCGCCTCGTCCTTCGCGGAGGCGCTGCGCTGGGGCGCCGAGACCTACCACGCCCTGAAGAAGGTGCTCAAAAAGAAGGGCTACAGCACCGGCGTCGGCGACGAGGGCGGCTTTGCGCCGTCGCTCAAGTCCAACGAGGAGGCGGTAGAGTTGATCGTCGAGGCAGTGCAGCAGGCAGGCTACGAGCCCGGGAAAGACATCTTTGTCGCCCTGGACCCGGCGGCCAGCGAGGTGTACGAGGACGGCAAGTACGTGCTCAAAAAGGAGGGCCGCACCCTCAGCGGCAAAGAGATGGTTGATTTCTACGAAGCCTGGGTGGACAAGTACCCCATCATCTCCATCGAGGATGGACTAGCCGAAGATGACTGGGATTCCTTCATCCTGATGCAAAAACGCATCGGCGACCGGGTGCAGATCGTCGGCGACGATCTGCTGGTGACCAACGTCGAGCGGCTGGCCAAAGGCATCGAGCGGAAGGCAGCCAACAGCATTCTCATCAAGCTGAACCAGATCGGCACGCTGACCGAGACGCTGGCAGCGATCGAGATGGCCAAGCGGGCCGGTTGGACGGCCGTGGTTTCCCACCGCTCCGGCGAAACCGAAGACACGACCATCGCCGATCTGGTAGTAGCGACCAATGCCGGGCAGATCAAGACCGGTGCGCCCTGCCGCAGCGACCGCGTGGCCAAGTTCAACCAGTTGCTGCGCATCGAGGAAGAGTTGGACGAGGTAGCGATGTACGCAGGGATGGAGGCGTTTTACAACATCAAGCGGTAGCAGCTTGTCGGAGAGCCCGGCTAGCTCCTCGCCGACAGCCAGCTAGTGAAAGCGCGCCCACAGCAGCCAGGGGCCTTCCTAGCGTTTTCTCTTGAGAGAGCACGCTCAAGCCCCGTCCCTCACTCCGAGGCGGCGGGGTCTGTTCTTTCAAGGGGAAAGTCTATCCTGCCTGGTCTATGCCGATTGAGGGGTCTCCTCGCCGTGGGCAACGGCGAGAAACTTGCGAATCAGCCCGAGGGCCGCCTCATAGGGATCAGGCTCAGCATCAAACCACCGGATGCGGGGGTCGTCGCGGCGAAACCAATTGCTTTGATGCCGCACAAAGCGCCGAGTAGCACGCTGGATGTCGCGGACCACGTCGTCCAGCGTGGCCTGCGCACCATCTTCCGTGGGGCCCTGGGCCAGATAGGGCGCGAATTGCCCATAACCCACACCGGACATGGCCGGTAGGTCAAAGCCGTATCCGGCCGCCGCCAGCCGCCGTACTTCAGCCTCCAAACCGGCCTCGAACATGCGCTCGATGCGCCCGTCGATGCGTTCATAGAGCCGCGGTCGAGGCATTGTCAGACCGAGCATCAAAATGCGGTAGGGTGGCGGCGACTTGCCCTGCTGCTCAGAGATAGGCCGGCCGCTGACGAGACACACCTCCAGGGCGCGGACCACGCGGCGCACGTTGCGATAGTCAATCCGCTCAGCGGCCACCGGGTCGAGTTTGCACAGCCGGGTGTGGAGAGCTCGGGCCCCCTCCTCCTCTGCCTGAGCATAGAGCTCACGGCGCAGCGTCTCGTGAGGCGGCACGCGTGGGATCTGCCATCCCTCGACCACGGCCATCACATACTGTCCGGTGCCCCCCACCAAAAAAGGCACTCGCCCTCGCTCCGTTATGTCACGTATAGCTGCGTTGGCCAGCTCCTGGAACTGGGCCAAGTTCAGGGATTCGTCGGGGTCCACAACGTCCAGCAGGTGATGGACCACCCGCTCCCGCTCCTCCACTGTGGCTTTGGCCGTGCCGATGTCCATGCCCCGGTAGACTTGGCGAGAATCGGCAGAGACGATCTCCCCGTCGACCGCCTCCGCCAACCGTACGGCCAGCGCCGTTTTGCCGACCGCCGTCGGTCCGACGAGGACGATGAGCGGCGGGAGGGAAACACTCTCAATCTGTGATCGCATTCTCATAGTGATCGACCCTCAACAGCCGCCCACGCCGGTCCATCTCGACAGCAACGACGTCTATGCGCCAGTAGCCGGACCAATCGTATTCTTGGACATAGGCTTGTGCCAGGTCGATGAGCCGCGCCCGTTTGGTCGCAGTGATCGATTCCTCCGGCGTGCCCAACCTCCGGCCCCGCCGCGTGCGCACTTCGACGAAGGCCAGGCAGCCGCCGTCGCGAGCCACCAGGTCTAGTTCGCCATGTTCGCAGCGCCAATTGCGGGCCACGATCTCGTAGCCTCTGGCAGCTAGGTGTTGCGCGGCCAAGGTTTCACCGCGGCGGCCCAAGCCCTGTCGGTCGTCTTGGATCATCATGACCGCAGATCCTCCACCTCGACTAGAAACGAGCCTGGCATCACCTGGTTTGGATTCTCTTGATCCATGGTCCAGTAGTCTGCCCTATCCGCACACGTTGTTAACGCCTGTGGTGGGACAATCTGTTTGCGCGCCGCTCCAGGATATGGAGACGATACGGCCCAACGGAGCCGACGCTTGCGGGCGGATCGGGCCGGAGCAGCAGCGAGTAGGGGAATGGCGACGCCTACCCCTCGGGACCGGACCACATAAAGGACAAGCGCTCGCCGGGAGGAGTCAAAAAGCGTTCCAGGATTCTGAGCGTTCTGTCCTGACGGCCTTCTACGACCCGTACTCCCCAGCGGTAGCCATCGGGGGCATAGGCGCTCAGATCAAGGATATATTCCCGGTCTGTGGTAAAAAAGAGGCAGCAAGGGCTCTTCTGCTCGGCCCGCCAGACGAGGACGGCAAAGTACTGGCCCACTCCCAGCGACTGACCCCATTGCCACTGGAGGGTCACAGGGCCGGCCACTGTTCCTCCCCCCTCCGGGGAAACGAGCGTCGGAACCGGCAGGCTGAGCGGCTGAGTGGTGGTGAGGGTTTCCTCGGTGCCGGTCAGGATT
>JASFTJ010000074.1:0-8312 GCA_050053615.1 Anaerolineae bacterium
GCCGTCTCACGGTCGCGGTTTGTCCCGGTGGCATGAAGGATGAGAACCTGTGGTCGGGTCATTGCCTTGTGCTCCATCACATCAATTCTGGCGATTGCCAGGCTTGGCGGAGGTCGTCCACCGGACAGTCGATCACGACGTCGCCTTGCAGGCCGCGGATGCGGAAGCGAGGTAAAGGCTCCGTCTCCCCCTTCCCCGAAGGGAGGGAAGCTAGGACTCGCCCCAAGCGGGCGAAAGGCCAACCGGCCAGGGCCTCCTCAAAGGCAGAAGCATCCTCAGGCGAGATTTCCACCAGGAAACGACTGCTGCTCTCGGAAAAGAGGACCACGTCGTCCCGCTGTACATCAGCGGTTCGGGGCACAGGAGCCAGATCCAGGTCGAGGCCCAACCGCCCGGCGATAGCCATCTCGGCTGCCGCCACGGCCAGCCCGCCCTCGGAAAGGTCATGACAAGCACGCACCAGGCCGTGGCGCATTGCACGGTGCAGGGCGCGCATTATCTCAATCGCGTCGGATACCGGGGCGGGAACGCCATTGCCCATCGCATCGTGCAGCCGATAATACAATGAAGCCCCCAGTTCGGCGCGCGTCCCACCCACGATGTAGAGTAGACTGCCATGGTCCTTCAGATCCATGGTCACCGCTTCTCGCACATCGGGGACAATGCCCAGCGAAGAAATCAGCAGAGTGGGTGGAATAGCGCGCTTGTGCCCCTGAGGATCCACATATTCGTTGTTTAGGCTGTCCTTGCCCGAAATAAACGGGACGCCATAGGCCAGGGCGGCATCATGGCAGCCCTGCGCTGCGCGCACCAGCCGTCCCAGGCGGTCGGGCAGGGCCGGATTACCCCAACAAAAATTGTCCAGCAAGGCGATCCGGTCGGGGTCGCTTCCTACGCAGACAATGTTGCGCACCGCTTCGTCCACGACGGCCCAGGCCATAGCGTACGGGTCCAGCCGCCCGTAATAGGGCGAGATGCCGCAGCCCAGCGCCAGGCCCCGCCATCCACCCGTTTCCAACGGGCACAGCACGGCAGCATCGGACGGGCCATCGTTGGCGACCCCCACCAATGGTTTCACGACCGTCGCCGCCTGCACCTCGTGGTCGTAGCGCCGAATCACCTCTTCCTTGCTGGCGACGTCAGGATCGGCCAGCATGCGAAGCAAGATGGGAGTCAGATCGGTCGGCGCAACAATATCCGGTTCGGGAACATCCGAAGGCGCCCACTTAGCATGCAGGGTGGGCCGGGGCCAACCGTCGTGCACAAACTGCATATCCATGTCGGCTACGGTTTGTCCGGCATAGCAAACGCGGAGCCGGCCATCGCCGCTAAAGCGGCCGATGACGGTCAACTCTACGTCAAGGCCCTCACAAATCTGGCGTAAGCGCGGTAGGTTATGCGGAGGAACGGCCAGCACCATGCGCTCCTGGGCCTCCGAAAGCCAGATCTCCCAGGGGCGCAAGCCGGGATACTTGAGCGGAACATCGCTCAGTTCCACCTCCACGCCGACCTTGCTTCCCATCTCGCCCGCGGCCGAGGAAAAGCCACCCGCCCCACAGTCGGTGATGGCGGTATACAGCTCCTCGTCGCGGGCGCGCATAACCGCTTCCAACAGCGACTTTTCAGTGATAGGGTCGCCGATCTGCACGACGCTGCCGACCGTCTGGCTGGTCTCGTGGGTCAGCTCGGCCGAGGAAAAAGTCGCACCGTGCAGGCCATCGCGGCCAGTGCGCCCGCCCAGCGCCACGCATAGGTCGCCTGGCTGGGGATCGCGTCGGTGTTGCCCTTTCCGGGCCAGGCCAACACAGCCACAGTACACCAGAGGATTGGCGGCATAGTCGCGGTCGTAGAGGATCGCGCCCGAGACGGTGGGGATGCCCATCTTGTTGCCATAGTCTTCGATCCCGGCCACGACCCCCCGCACAATACGCCGGGGGTGCAGAATGCCTTCTGGCATCTCCTCCCTGACCATGTCCAGTGCGCCGAAGCAGAGGATGTCCGTGTTGGCAATAGGTCGGGCGGAGACGCCGATGACGTCGCGGATGACACCGCCTACACCAGTGTTGGCCCCACCGAACGGTTCGAGGGCGGAGGGGTGGTTGTGCGTTTCCACTTTGAACGAGACCGCAAACTCGTCATCAAACTCGATGATGCCAGCATTGTCCACAAAAGCAGAGAGCACCCAATCCCGGCTCAACTGCTCGGTGGCAGCACGGATATAGGTAGGGAGCAGGCCCCTAATCGTCTCTTCGTAAGGCGGAGGGGGCGGCTCGTCCTTGGGCAGAACGCGGGGCAACCCGCCTTGGCAGACATAGTGGATTTTGGCTTTGAACGCCTTGTGCTGGCAGTGTTCCGACCAAGTCTGGGCCAGAGTCTCCAGCTCCACATCGGTGGGCTCGCGCTCCAGACGGCGGAACTCGTCCCGAATGGCCTGCATCTCTTCGAGAGAGAGAAAGAGGACCCTCTCCACGCTCATGCGCGCCAGAGTCTCATCGTCAGCCTCGCGGATAGGTACAATCTCCACCTCGTCCGAGGGTTCAGCCCGGGGCACAAAAGTTGGCTGCAAGGACCCCAGGGTGTAGGTCTGAATAACATCGTTGCAGAGGATTCCCTGGGCAATCTGGTGCAAGTCGGCCGTGGATAAATCACCTTCAAAAGCATAACGGGTGCCCGTGGTAACCGCCTCGACAGAGCCGATGCCGAGGAGTTGGGCGCGCCGGTGCAGATGCCAAGCCACGGGGTCAGTGACGCCTGGTCGGGGGCTGACTTCGACGATGAGGTCGGGTTCATCCAGTGGCGGCGCATCAACTGGCCGCCAGCGGCACGTTTCGATAACCGGATCTACCAGCAGTTGAGTAACCAGGCGCTCTAGTTCCGTTGAGGAGAGGGTACCACGCACAAAGTATAAATCGCTCACCCATGCTTGCCGCACTCGATGGATACCCAAGTGAGAGACTTGGGCGATCAGATCCACTGCCCGACTGTCAAGCGACTCCTGCCTTGAGACCTCGATGCGGTATTCCACTCGTACACCTTGGCCTTTCTGATTACTTTGACGCTATCACGTTTCGCACCCTTCGGGCCACACCGCGCTGTCTACCCAGATAGCGCGGCTAGGGCTCGTTTTTGCCGGAATCAAACCCTCATCGGCCGGCATTATGTAAGGTGAGACATGATCAAACTGCATGGGAACGTTCATCTCGCCCCCTCAACTTCAGGGCGCTGCTGGTTAATTTACGGTCGAGTCGCATTGGGTGAAGAACAGACGGGAATTGCACAGGAGTCCATCCTGGCGCTCTGCCGGCGTTTTGTTTGGCACGCAGAGCGTGACTTGTCTGAGACTCGTCAACAAGACTTTGATACAGAGCCAACACTAGCCCCCCAGGACATGATCGCGCGCATCTTACTATGAGGACCAAGATTTGTCAAAACTGGTTCCTGCCTCGGAAAGCCTCCGCTATCAAGTTATTGATTTCCACTCCAGCGCACTGCAAGGCTTTGTATCACTTGCGGCCGACCAGCGTCTCCAAGGCCCGCGTTAGCACCTGTACCGTCCGGAGAAACTCCTTGATCTCGATGTGTTCCTGTGGCGTGTGATCTAGCGACGAATCACCCGGACCGTAGGCCACGACGGGACAACCCCAGGCCGGGCCGACGATATTCATGTCCGACGTGCCAGTCTTCAACTTGAACCGCGGCTGCCCACCCTCGGCGCGGATGGCCTGCAGCATAGCCCGCACCAACGGCGTGTTTTTCTCCGCCCGGAAGGCCAGGTCGCTGGGATAGAACTGGACCTGCGCGCCATTGCACCAGGATCGGATCTTTTGTTCCAGGGCGGTGGTCCGCAGCCCTGGAGGGAGCCGCACCACGATGTTCATATCTACCCCTTCGTTGAGCCCATCACGAAAGGTGCTGAAATCTCGCAGGGCCGGGTCGAGCGTGTTGAAATGACCGGAGCGACCGCCATTGTGCTCTTTTGCGTACCTCATCAGGTTGTTCCACAGGGTCACCGCTTGCTCAGCCGGCCCCGGCTGCTCGCCAGCGCTGTGCCCCCCGGGTTGCAACAGATGGTAGTCGAAGCTCAGCATCCCCTTGTAGCCGATGGTCACCCCCTGCCAGTCGCTGGGCTCGCCGATGATGGCGCAGTAGGGCGATGGCATAGTACGCGCTAGGTGCCGCGCCCCCCGCCCGTGGGATTCTTCCTCCACCGCGCCGATGACCACGACTCGGGCGCCATTCAGCTTGGGCGCCACCTTGGCGGCCGCCAGGACAAAGGCGGCCAGCGGCCCTTTTGCGTCCACCGCGCCCCGGCCATACAGCCGCCCCCCCTCTTCCCGCATCTGGATGCGGCCTGGGACCGTGTCCATGTGGCCCAACAGCACGATCTGCCGCTCGGCCTCAGGATCGCCGACCGCGCCCACGACGTTGCCTGCCTCGTCGCGATGAGCCCGGAAGCCGCGGACCGTCATCTGCCGGACCAGGTAGCCGGCGATGGCATCCTCCTGCCCGGACGGGCTGGGGATGGAGAGCAATGCTTCCAAAAAAGCGATTTCATCCATCATGCTAGTTCCCTCTCAACAACTCGCTCAGTTCTCTAACCGGCAAATGTCTCGCTTGCAGGGTGCGGATGGCGGCGACAGCGGCCCTCAGGGCGACCAGCGTCGTCACATAGGGCACGTGATGATCCAGCGCAGTCGTGCGGATGCGATAGCCAATGGTGCGTCTTCCACTCAGGGGAAGCGGCAAGCCCCGCTCCCTGGCCATGGCAGGCAGGGGAGGCGCCGCTGGTGGATGCCCGTTGCGCCCGGGCGACGGGGTGTTGACTACCAGGCAGATCTTTCCCTGGGCGATAAGGTCCACAACGTCGGGGCGACCTTCGCCCACCTTTTGCACGGTTTCGGCCGGGATACCCAGTGCCTGCAAGACCCGGGCTGTGCCCTGTGTGGCGACGATGTCAAAGCCCAGGTCGTAAAGCTGGGTTACCAAGGCCGTACCCGCCCGTTTGTCGCGATCGGCCAAGCTTACCAGCACCACCCCCTCCGTCGGGAGCGGGTTGCCGGCGGCAATCTGGGCCTTGGCAAACGCCTCCGGATAGTCTTGCCCGAAACTCATCACCTCTCCGGTGGAACGCATCTCCGGCCCCAGGAGCACGTCGGAGCCGGGGAAGCGTGCAAACGGCAGCACCACCTCTTTGACCGAATGGAACCGGGGCCAGGGTGTCGGCACCAGGCCGATCGCGTCGAGGATCGCGCCCAGATCGCTGTCGTGCCCATCCAGGCCGGGGTACACCGGGAAGGGCCAGTAGGGAGCCAGCAGCTCCCGCAGCGGCTGGCCAACCAGCACCTTAGCCGCCAGCTTTGCCAGGGGCACGCCGATGGCCTTGCTTACGAACGGCACGGTGCGCGAGGCACGGGGATTGGCCTCCAGTACATAGAGTTCATCGCTCTTGATGGCCAGTTGCACGTTGACCAGGCCCACAGCCCCCAAGGCCCGTACCAACCGGGCGACGGCCTCTTCAATGCGCCCGATCATGCTTTCCGACAGGCTCACCGGCGGGAGCACGCAGGCCGAATCGCCCGAGTGCACGCCGGCCTCCTCGATCTGCTCCATCAACCCTGCCACCCACACGTCCCGGCCATCGCTCAGGACGTCCACGTCGATCTCGACGGCGTTCTCCAAGAAACGGTCGATGAGCAAAGGATAGCCGGGCGAGATACGCGCCGCCTCGGCGGCATAGTGGCGCAACTCCTCAGGTGTGTCCACGATCTCCATGGCCCGCCCACCCAAGACGTGGCTGGGGCGGACAAGGACAGGATACCCCAGTCGCTCGACGGCCGCCAATGCCTCGTCCACCGATGTTGCCGCGCCGTGAGGCGGGCTCATGAGGCCAAGCCGGTCCAGCAGGGCGCCAAACCGCTCCCGGTCCTCGGCCAACTCGATCGTCTCGAACGCAGTGCCCAGGATGGGCACGTTTTCGCGCCGCAGAGCGCGGGCCAGTCGCAGCGGGGTCTGTCCCCCAAAGCCCACTACCACGCCCAGGGGCTCTTCGTTGGCGACGATGGCCAGCACATCCTCGGCCGTTAGCGGCTCAAAGTAAAGGCGGTTGACGGTGTCATAGTCAGTAGACACCGTCTCGGGATTGGAGTTGACCATTACCACTTCGTAGCCTTGCTCTTGCAGAGCCCACACGGCGTGGACGTTGGCATAGTCGAACTCGATGCCCTGGCCGATGCGATTGGGGCCGGAGCCAAGGATGACTACCTTGGGGTGCGGGGAAGGGATGGCCTCGTTCTCGGTGCCGCCGTACGTTGAGTAGAAGTAGGGCGTGGCCGCCTCGAACTCGGCGGCACAAGTGTCCACCATCTTGAACACCGGCTCGATGCCCAGCCGCTGCCTGAGCTGACGCGCCTCCCCTGCGGAGCGGTCAAAGATCTCACCCAACTCGCGATCGGACATGCCCAGGGCTTTGCCTTCCAGAAGGATTTCCCGGTCCAGCGCCTCCCAGGCGATGCGGCGCAGGCGGTCTTCGTAGCGGATGAAGCGGGCCAGCTCGCTCAGGAACCAGCGATCAACACATGTAATGGTGTGGATCTCGTCGATGGAAAAGTCCCGGCGGAGGGCGGCGAATATATAGGCCAACCGCTCTGATGTGGGGTTGGCCAGGTATTCACGGACGTGCTCGAAATCCAGCCTTGGCGTGGCATCCAGCTCCAACGAGCGCAGTGCCTTGCCCAGCGCCTCTTTGAAGGTGTGGCCGATGGTCATCACCTCGCCAACCGATTTCATGTGGGTGCTGAGAAGTGGATCGGCGCCGGGGAACTTTTCCACCTGGAAGCGCGGCAGCTTGACGGCGACATAGTCCAGCGTCGGCTCAAAGGCGGCCGTTGTGCAGCCCGTGATGTCGTTGGCGATCTCGTCCAGCCGGTAGCCCACGGCCAGCAGCGCGGCCACTTTGGCGATGGGGTAACCCGTCGCCTTGGAGGCCAGGGCCGACGAGCGCGAGACCCGGGGATTCATCTCAATGACCACCATCCGCCCCGTCTCCGGCTCGACTGCGAACTGGATATTGGACCCGCCGGTGTCCACGCCGATGGCCCGCAAGGCGGCGATGGCTGCGTCGCGCATCCGCTGATACTCGCGGTCGGTGAGAGTCTGGGCCGGGGCGACGGTGATCGAGTCGCCGGTGTGGATGCCCATCGGGTCCAGGTTCTCGATGGAGCAAACGACAATGGCATTGTCGGCATGATCGCGCACTACCTCCAGTTCGTACTCTTTCCAGCCGATCAGCGACTCTTCCAGCAGGACGGTGTGGGCTGGACTCTCGATGAGGCCCTTGGCCACCACCTGCCCCAGCTCTTGGGCATTGTAGGCCACCCCGCCGCCGGTGCCGCCCAGGGTAAAGCTAGGTCGGACGATGAGAGGGTAGCCGAGTCGGTCGGCGACGTCCAGGGCGGCGTGGATGCTGTCCACCTGCTGGCTCCGGGGCACATCCAGGTCGATGCGGCGCAACGTTTCGTTGCGTTGCATCGTCTCTTTGAACAACTTACGATCTTCGGCACGGCGGATCACGTCCAGCGGCGCGCCGATCAGCTCGACGCCGAACTCGGCCAGGACGTCCGCCTCGGCCAGGGCGACGGCCAGGTTGAGGGCTGTCTGGCCACCCAGCGTAGGCAGGAGCGCATCGGGGCGCTCCGCAGCAATGATGGCCGTGAGAAACTCGACGGTCAGCGGCTCGATATAGACGGCGTCAGACAGCTCTGGATCGGTCATGATGGTCGCTGAGTTCGAGTTGACAACGACCAACCGGTAGCCAGTTTTTCTGAGCGCTTTGAGCGCCTGTGTGCCCGAGTAGTCGAACTCGGCTGCCTGCCCGATGACGATGGGCCCAGAGCCGATGATCAAGATCGTTTCGATGTCGGTCCGTCTAGGCACGGTGCGCCTCCATCAAGGTGACGAATTCTTGGAAATGGCCCCTGGCATCGTGCGGGCCGGGGCAGGCTTCGGGATGGTACTGCACTGAAAAGGCCGGCAGGTCTTGCAGCCGCAGGCCCTCCAGCGTGCCGTCGTTGAGCGAAAGATGCGTGATCTCCACCGGGCCAAAGCCCAGCGGGCTGGTTCCCACCAGCGGCTCTGACGGAAGTCGGCCAGCCATTGTGATTCGGGATTCGCGGATGAGCGGGTTGGTCGGGCGATAGGCGCTGTCCAGGGGCTGCCAAGGGATGTCCAGGCTGGTAGGATCCACCGCAAAGCCGTGGTTCTGCGTAGTGATGAGGACGCGGCCGGTGTGCAGGTCTTTCACAGGATGGTTGGCT
>JASFTJ010000075.1:0-8263 GCA_050053615.1 Anaerolineae bacterium
CGCTGTCGATGGTTCGGATCGCGTCCCACCGGTGCTTCGATGCGCCCCCAGCCTGGTTGCAGGTGACCATCCAGCAGCGCCAGGTAGGCTTTGTAGACCCAGCGCTCTTTGAACTGCCGCTGCAAGGCCCTGCGCATCTTTTCGCTCTTGGCCGCCAGGATCAGTCCCGATGTGTCCCGGTCCAGACGATGGACGATGCCCGGTCTGTCGCCGCCTCTGGTCGCCAGCTCGGGACAATGAGCCAGCAGGGCGTTGACCAGTGTCCCGTCAGGGTGCCCTGGCGCCGGGTGGACGACCATCCCCGCTGGCTTGTCGACGACCAGCAGGAATTCATCTTCGTAGACGATGTTCAGTGGGATCTCTTCTGCGACGAGCGCCCCATCTTGTTCCTCTGGGACGTGAACCACGATCAGGTCACCCGGCTTGACCTTGTAGCTGGCCTTGGTTGGTTCGCCGTTGACCGTGATGCCGTCATCGACAATTAGCCGCTGCACCGCTGAACGGGAAAGGTCAGCGATTCGATTTGCTACGTACTTGTCCAGCCGGATCCCACCCTTTTGTACCTGATATTCAAAACGATGGCTGTTCATGATTCTACAAATAAAACCGGGGCGCTCCGGGCCCCGGCGTGGTAGGCTCTTTCACTTTTGATCGTGAGCTCATTGCTCATCAGTCACTGCCTCTCTGGCCATTTCCGCCTGTTCTGCCCGCCACAGCATCCAAGCTAGGATCGAGACCCCGGTCACCACGCAGAGATCGGCCACGTTAAAGACCGGCCAAATCTTAAAGTCAAAAAAGTCGGTGACGTATGCCTTGGGCAGTGCAGCCCACACGCTGCCTGCACGCGGCGCAACAAGGAAGGTCGTCCGCAGGCGGTCTATCACGTTGCCCAGGTCGCCGGCCAGGATCAACCCCGCCGCCAAGCGCAACGGCCACTGTCCAGCCGGGATGCGGGGATAGTAAACAAGCACGCCGACCAGGACCAGCAGGTTTACGAACATAAACAGCCAGCCCAGACCGGCCAATTGTCCAAAGGCCACGCCGGTGTTGCGCACGTGGGTAATGGTGAAAACTTTCAACAGAGCAGGGATAGGCGCCCAGGCCTCACCCACAGCCAGGTTCTGCCGGACCAGCCACTTGGACCCCTGGTCCAAGGCCAAGAAAAAGGACGTTAGCCCGGCCAACAGCATCCAGTTTCGAAAATGACTATATCGCACGGTATTGGCGCTGTGCTACAATCGCAGCCGTTTCTGGCAACGGAGACAGTACGTCGCGTAGGGTAATGCTTTGAGGCGCGCCGGATCGATCTCGGCCCGGCAATGTGTGCAGAGGCCGTAGGTTCCTCGCTCGAACCGCGCCAGGGCATCTTCGATCTTGGTCAGCAACTGCTTTGTATTCTGGCGCAGCGCCAAATCCTTGGCCTGCTCAAACGCCTCACTTGCATCGTCAGCCATATGGTTGCCATAGCCCAGATTGGCGCCTCCTTCCGCTTCAATCTGGGCAAGCACGGCTCTTAACCGGCTCTGCTCGCTTTCCAAGAACGAGCGCAGTACCTCGGGTCTTCTGACCGCCATCTTACCTCCAACAAGATACTCCTACAATCCATCTCATCCTATATTCTACTCCAAGGTTCGTAAATGAGCAAGTTGCCCTCCCCGCTGGTGGATGATGCAAACCCTACGTTTTGACAACGATCACTGCACTTGGAGTACGACCAAATGTCCGTCCTCGGCCGCCGCTGCCCAACCCGCCCCGACCTGTACAGAAATGCTCGCCTCGTCTGGCAGGAGTATAATGGTTTGCCCCCCAACTTGAAGACTCACGCTGAGTCCATTCCAAAGCTGCGACACCAGATGTGCGGCAGCTTTCCGTTCCAGCGACGCAAACGCCGTCTCGATTTCCTCAGGCGTAACCCGCCGTCCCCTTTGCTGATCGCGGTCGAGCGTCAGTTGCCAGTAGACCTGGGTTGCTGCGTGCGGCGTGAACTCGGTTTCTTCTACGTCGAGCACTTCGGACAGCAGGCGCCTGAATGGAAGCACCGCCGCTGCTTCGGCAGCGGTTGCCGAAAGCAGGCTCACGTATGCCCGACGCAGCCTCCGGTCCGGTTCGATACCGGCCTGAGTTCGGGCGGTGTGTCCCAGGGCCGCCAACTGCCAGATCAGATTCATGGTCGCTAGAAGCGACTGATCGGCAGGTGCAGGGTCGAAAGCAGGCCAAGTGCTCAAGTGCACGCTTCCTGTTCTCGAACCAGTCGCTTGACGATGGATCATCTCGGCCAGGTGGGGCAGGAACGGTGCCAACAACTGACTCAGGGTGTTTAGAATCTCGCCCCCGCCTCCGGATCGGTGGGGGATGTAGCAGTTGGAAATGTCATCCACCAGCGCGACCACTTCTGCAGCAGCCTTGTGCGGATCACCGGCGTCGAGGGTTTCGGTTATCCTACCGATCGCCTGGTGCAGCCGGGCTCGCAGCCATCGATCGAGAAAGCCCTGTTCCGTCCCTGGTTCGGGTGATGTGCGGTGAGCCTGAGCCCTGTCCAGATCGGCGACCAACTGCAGCAGGGAGCGCAAGAAATCCCGCTCTGCCCTCTGCGGTGTCGTAGCGGTGTAGCTCGCCCATCGCAGGGCAGCAGCGGGTGTGCCACGAACCAGATCCCAAGTCGCGTCGGCGCCCTGTTCCGGCAAGGCGACCGCCTGTTCCCAGGCTAACGATCCACGCAGCAGAGCGGCGATTTCGGTGAGATCGCCCAACCAGCCCAGATCACGGTCACCCAACCCAACAGCCAAGTCCGCCGGTCCGAGTTGGGGGCCCTTGGCCCAGGGGAGCACTGCCGCGTCAAAGGCGGCGTCCACCACTGCCGCCACCCGCTGCATCGTTCCGCCGCAGGTTTCACAGGCAAAGGTCAACCGATCCAGCGCCGGCCGATGCGGATCGATTTGCTCGACCCTGAGGCCCGTCCTGCGGGCCAGCTCCTCGAGTCCGGCTAAGCAAACCTGTTCCCCACAGCCCTTGCAGCTCCACAAGGGCAGCGGTGTGCCCCAGGCCCGGTCGCGGTTCACGATCCACGGGCCGCTCCCCGTCTCTACAAACCACACCTTCCGAGCCTGGGGCAGCAGCGGCGTCTCGCAGTAGGGGCAGAGCGCACATTGTTGGGTTCTGGTTTCTTCCCGCAACACGAGTCCTCGTGTCCGTAGATCGTCGACGATCAAGGGTTCCGTGTCCCACGGCGAGAGGCCCCGCCAGGGCACCACGGCGTCCCGCAAGCTGCCCCATTGGTCCAAAGGCTCTGGGATCGGCAGGCCCTGCGATTGGGCCAGTGTCAGCGAGACGGCTTCAGAGGCTGGTGTCACCGGCAGCAGGCCGGTGCCCTGGTCCAGTGTCACATGTTGGCTCACCACGATACGGTCGCCCTGGTTGCCTACTGGCAAAAATGTGAACGGTGGGCGATATCGCGCACCACGGAGCGCCCGACCGGTTACTCGTCGCACGAACCGGTAGTCATCTGTCAAAGACCGGTTCAGGGCCGCTTCGGCCAACACGAGCCGCATCCCGCCGGTTTCGACCAGCACATAGACGGCATCAGGATGTACAGCCAGAGCTACCATGCCCACCAGGGTCCAGGGAGTTGGCATCCAGGCTAAAAAGTAGGTATCCGGTTCATCAGTCCACGGCAGGCGCAGCCAGATGGACTGTCTCTTGACTCTGGTGGCGCGGAGGACCGCTTCCGTTGCCGAGAGGGGGGTGGCGCAGCGCGGACAGATGGAGGCCACGCGGTGCTCGTGCTTCAACCGTCCGGCCTTCCAAAGCCGACAGAGTGCATTCCACACCAGGCCAATCTCTTGAGGCATCGAACTGGCGTAGGCCGCGTCCGGGTCGGACCACACGCCGAACCACTCAGCCAGGGCTTGGCCTTGATGCAGGCCCTCGATGGCGACGTCACGACAAGCGGCATTGAATCGTGCCAGATCGCCATCGGCAAAATGTGGCTCCACGGCAAGCTCCACAGTCAAGCCGTGACAGGCCCATCCCATTTGGTGATGGACGGCGTTGCCCTGCATGGCGTGGTAGCGGGCGAACAGGTCGGCGGTGGCCAACAGTCGGATTTGGTCAGCAGGGGGTTGGCCCGCAGCTGCGAGAGGTTGTTGATAGATGACATACGGCGAACCGTCGCGCCGGGCAGAGCGGGCGTCTTCCGGCACCCGGTTGCGGCGCCAGAAGCGCCGCACTTCCTCTTCAATTCGATACAAGTTGGCTTGAGGTGTTACTTGCCCGAGCATGATTTCATCCTGCACGCAAGATCAGGCTGACATTAGTAGCTAGAATGATCTGATTCTTTCATTCCAGTTACCCACCTGGGCGCCCAGAGCTGACCAGTGATCCGAGCGCCAAAGACAGGTGGGGCGGAACACCCGATTGAGCATACAGGCATCCACAGCCAATGCTTGCGGAGCTTGGACGTTCGGTCTTTGCCTGTTGTTACGTTTTCTTGATGCCCAGCTTCAGCGGATGTCCCTCCAGTTCGAACGATTCTGTTTGATCCACGTCGTCCGGCACGGACCCGGTCATCAGCTCCAGGCTGAGCGTCTCAGCCTGGATGTAGTCACCCCACTCCCTCACGACTGTGTGCAGTTCGTCGTCGCCGTCGCAGTAGGTGGCGATGCGATCATTGAGCTGATAGTCGGCCTCCTTGCGCATCATCTGGATGCGGCGCACCATGTCGCGGGCCAACCCCTCGCGGGCCAGATCAGGCGTGATGTCCACGTCCACTGCCACGAATATGCCCTTTTCCTCGGCCAAGGCATAGCCTTCGCGGCCATGGGTGCGGACTTTTACCTCCTCTGGCAGCAGTTCCAAGGCCGGGCCGCCATCGCTCAGCTCAAATGTGGCACTCAGGTCAGCCCGGAACCGCTTCGCAAGAGCTCCGGCGTCGTCCGCTGCCACGGCCCTGCGCAGCAACGGGAAGCGTTTGCCATGCTTGGGTCCCAGCAAGTTGGGCAACAGGCCGATTTCGTACTCTACCAGGTCGGCCTCCTGCACGACGAATTCCAGGGCCTTGACATTGAGCTCGTCGATCACCAGATCTGCCAGACTGCCGAGATCGGTGATGCGCCCACCAGCGTACACCCGCGCGCGAGCCAGCGGCTGCCGCAACTTGATGCCCGATGTGCTCCGCGCCGAGCGCCCCAGCGACGCGATCTGGATGGCCAGCGCCATACGATCCAGCAGCTCCTCGTCCACGGCGCTCTCATCCATTTCCGGCCAGCTGCAGTGGTGGATGCTCTTGCAAACGTGCTCATCTTCCTTGGCTTCATGGATGTCAACGGAGCGAGTCAGGTTCTGATACATGACCTCGGTGACGAAGGGCACCATAGGCGCCAGCAGTTTACATAGGGTCACGAGGACATGATAGAGGGTTGCGTAGGCGGCGTCCTTGTCCGCGTCGCGCTCGCTCTTCCAGAAACGGCGGCGGCTTCGGCGCACGTACCAGTTGGTCAGGTCGTCGAGGAGCGGCTCTATGACCAGCGTTGATCCGTACGGATCATAGTCCTCCATGCACTCGGTGACGCGGGCGATCACTTGGTTGAGGCGGGCCAGGATCCAGTGGTCGAGTTCGGACAATTGGATATTGGATATTGCATGTTCGGTATGGGTCGGTTGCCAGTTGTCGAGGTTGGCATAGGTGACAAAGAAAGAGTAGACGTTCCACAACGGGATCAGGAAACGGCGGCGGGTCTCGTCGGCGCTATGGTAGCCAAAGAGCAAGTTGCTCTCCGGCTTGTGGGCGCAGTACATCCAGCGCATCACGTCTACGCCCATCGTGTCTGCCGCTTTGTTAAACTCGATGGCGTTGCCCCAGCTCTTGTGCATCGGCCGTCCATCCTCGGCAAACAGGGTGGCGTAGGTCTGCACTGTGCGGAAGGGCGCCCGTCGTTCCATGATGGTGCTCATGGCCAGCATGGAGTAGAACCAGTTGCGGAACTGACCGGGAAAGCTCTCAGTGATGAGGTCAGCCGGGAACCACTGCCGCCAGTAATCGCGATCGATGCGGTAGCGCAAAGTGGAATAGGCAACGATGCCGGCGTCGAGCCAAGGGTTGCCCACATCGGGGATTCGGCTGACCGTGGCCCCACATTTCTCACAGCGGATTTTGACAGCGTCCACGTACGGACGGTGGGGCGGGTGCCCTTCGAACTCTTCCCAACCCTCGACGGCTCTCTCTCTTAGTTCCTCCTCACTACCGAGGGTGTCGAACCAGCCGCACTCGTGACATTCCCAGATGGGCAAGGCCAGCCCATAGTAGCGCTTCTTGGAGATCATCCAGTCATGCATATTTCGCAGCCAGTCCATCTCTCGGTCAAAGCCAAAGTCGGGGATCCAGCGCGTCTCCTGCACCGAATCCATAATCTGGTAACGTAGCCGGCTGGCCTTTTCCTCGTCCGTGACCTGTGCATACGGCTTGTCCAAGAGTTCGCCCATGTCGATGAACCACTCATCCACCAGGCGAAAGACTAGCTCCTCCTGGCAGCGCCAGCAGACCGGGTAGCGGTGTGTGTAATCTTCTAGTCGGTAGAGGAGGCCTTTGTCCTTCAGGTTATCAAAGATGGGCTGAGCTGTCTCGTGGACGCGCATGCCCGTCAACCAGTCAAAGCCTTCCAAAAAGATCCCCCCTTCGTTCAAAGGGGCAATGGCTGGCAGACCCAGTTCCCGGCCCAACTCATAGTCCTCCGCGCCGCAGCCGGGGGCCATGTGGACGATACCCGTGCCCTCCGACTCGCCCACTTCATCCCACAGGACCACGCGGTGGGCCTCTGCCGAACCGCTGGTCTGCTGGGCTGGTAGTTCGTCAAAGGGCCCGTCGTAGGTCCAACCGTGTAGCTCGGCGCCGGGCTTTTCGTCGAGCACCTTGTAGGCGCCGCGCAGGGCGTTGTCCAGCGCGCCCTTGCTCAGCCAGAAACGGTATCCGTTTTGCTCGACCAGGACGTAGGGCAGATCAGGATGGACCGCCGCTGCCACGTTGCTGGTCAGGGTCCAGGGTGTGGTGGTCCACACGAGCAGGTCCTCACTGTTGTCAGCGGAGCGAACGTAGCCTGGCCGATTCCGCAGAGGAAATCGGAGGAACACGCTGGGATGGGTCAATTCCTGGTAGCCCTCAGTGACGATCTCGTGCTGGCTGATGCCGGTGCCGCAGCGGGCGCACCAGGGCATGACGTCGGTCCCCTTGTAGATCCAGCCGTTTTCGTGGCATTTCTTCAAGGCTGTCCAGATGGTATAGTTGTTCTCGTTGCTGAAGGTAAAGTAGCTGCCCCCCAGCTCTGTCAAGCCCAGCTGTCCGACGATCATCTCGACCGTATCCGTGACTGGCCCCTTGGGGCCTTGCACAGTAATGATCTGCGTCGGATCCTCGGCCATCTTGTCCTTCAGGTCGCGCAACTTGGCCGTGTCGTTCCAATCCATCCAATAGCCCAGGCGGATGGACTGCTCGGTCTGCACGGCCGAGTATTCGAGTACGCGCTGCTTACATAGGTTCACGAACTCGGCCAGTCCATACTCTTCGATGTCCCGCTTGGTCTGGAAGCCTTGGTCTCGCTCGACGTTGACCTCGACCCACAAGCCCTGGCAGTCGAAGCCGTTTTGCCAACGCTGATCAAGGCCGCACATGGCCCGGTAGCGCTGGAAGACGTCCTTGTAGGTCCGCCCCCAGGCGTGATGGACGCCCATCGGATTGTTGGCCGTGATCGGGCCGTCTATGAACGAGAACTTGGCATGGCCCTTGTTTTTCTCTTGTAGCTTACGGAAGGCGTCGGTGCGCTCCCAAAAGCTGAGCACCGCGTGCTCTTGTTCGACAAAATCTATCTGATTGGGTACTGGTTTGAACATCGTTCCTCCCTCCGAAATCGGTATTATGTTGGTAGATTGGTTAGGGTATGCCGATTTCAGAGCGCCCAATCGAGTAGGGAGATGATCGGTCACGGGACAACATCTCCTCGAAATCCTCCTCTCTTCGGCAGGGTCTGTTTTCTGTCTCTGGTCAGACCTCAGGCCGGGTGTGGTGTTACCAGCGAATGCAATTGTGGAGACAAATCGAATCGTCTGCTTTCCTCGCCACAGTCTCCTACGTCTCTGCCTCCAGTTCGATATAGATCCGCTTGTTGATGGCGCCTTTGCTCTTGTAGTCGACGACGCGTACCGGACCTATCTCGGACGTATTGGCTACGTGCGTGCCGCCGTCCGCTTGCAGATCGAGGCCGACGATTTCTACGGT
>JASFTJ010000076.1:0-8231 GCA_050053615.1 Anaerolineae bacterium
GAAAGCATCATCTACAACGCCGCCATCCTCATCGGTCCGGACGGAGAGCTGCTGGGCGAACACCGCAAACTACACCTACCCGGCGAGGAGCGTCTGGCCTTCCGCCCCGGATACCGCCTGAAGACATTTGAAACAACGTTCGGTGAAATTGGCGTCCTCGTCGGCTGGGACTTGGCCTTCCCTGAAGTTGCCCGGAGCCTCACTCTCAGTGGAGCGGACCTGTTGTGCGTCTGCGCCAATTGGGGGCATTCCTCCGACCAAGAGCCGGCAACCTCTGTGCAAGAGTGGCGGACCTACCTGCAAGCACGCGCTCTGGAGAACGCGGGTTTTGTCGCTGCCAGCAACCGCATCGGCGAGGAGTACAGCTACCGCTTTTTCGGCGACAGCATGGTCGTCGGCCCGCGCGGCGAGATCTATGCCTCCATCGATGAAGAGATCGAAGGATATGCCGTGGCCACCATCGACTTGGACACCGTGCGCCACGTCCGGGAGGACCTGCAGATCATCCAGTGCCGGGTACCGGCAGCATATCGTGCCGTAGTGCGAAAATACTGAGCTGAATGCACAAGGCCATGACATCTTGCAGGGTGATGAGCACACCCACCGAGGTCACCGGTAATGGGCCCATCGATTGAATCCATTGTGATTCTACGAACCAACGTAACGGGCGTAGAGCGCCCTCGCTCGCGAGGGGTCATCCGTGCCTTTGACGATGGTCCGGCCATCGGGGAAGACGGTGAGCTCGTGTCCCTCCACGTCTAACCGGAGCAGATACTCGTTGGCTTGGATCAGCCCCACGTCACGCAGGCGCCCAGCCAACGACTCCAGGTTGACAGACTGCGCCGGACGGGGGCTCACCTGCACTGCGTTGCGGCCGCAGAGCACCGCCGTCATCGAGCCACGTTCGGCGTCAAGGAGATCGTACTGCCCCTCGTCACAGACCGGACAGGCGGACCTGCCCTTCTGCATCTCGGCCCGCTCAAAATCGCCGCTCCACAAATCCACCATCATCAGGCTGCGCAAGAGGTCATCCGGTCGTTCCAGCAGGATCTTGAGCCCTTCCGTCGCCTCCAGCGCCGCGATGGTGGCCACCGCCGGTCCCAGCACGCCAGCCGTCTCGCAGGTTGGCACCACGCCGGGAGGCGGCATCGGTCCCAGCAGACAGCGCAGGCAAGGTGTCTCTGTGGGAAGGATAGCCGCCGAGAGCCCGTAGGTCCCCAATACGCCGCCATACACCCAGGGGACGCCGTGCTTGACGCAGGCCTCGTTGAGCAAGTACCTCACCTCAAAGTTGTCGGCGCCATCCAACACCACATCGGCGCCGACGATCAGATTCTCTACCGTGTCGGCGTTGACATCCATCACGTGGCCTTTGATCTCGATCAACGAGTTGATCTCGCGCAACCGTCGGGCCGCGGCCACCGCTTTGGGCAAGCCGGCCTCTGCGTCCGCCTCGTCGTAGAGGGCTTGACGCGGCAAGTTGTGCCACTCGACGAAATCGCGGTCCGCCAGGTCCAGCCGTCCCACCCCCGCGCGCGCCAGGTGGTCGGCGATGTGGCTGCCCAACGCCCCGCAGCCCACGACCACCACTGTCTTTTCCGCCAGCCGTGCCTGGCCCTCCCGTCCCCAGCCAGGCAGGATCATCTGCCGTGAATAACGCTCGAATCGGTTGCCCATATTGCCTCCGTGGGATGCGATGCGTGCTTTTCATCAGAGTTGTTGCTCGACAGTTTCTCCACCACAAAAGGCAAAGAACACCAAGAAACGTCACCTCAGCAACGGTATCGCGCCGATTCCATGACCTTTGTGCCCTTGGTGTCCCTTGTGGTAAGAAAGAGCCTCAGCTTATTCCGCAACAAGTCCATTATAGCCCAGATTCTGGGGTACGACAAACAAGTACATCACAGCCGTGGATGGCCTTGACCCTCTGCTTCGTGCCCTCCCCCAGAGACCTGTGACTTGCCTCAAAGCCGCTTCTGCGTTACAATGTCACTATCCACAAGCCCAATGAGGGGAAAGGAGGTCCATCGATGGACAAGGTTATTACCATTGAGAGACACATCCTGCAGCAGCAGAAACGGCACCCAGAGGCGACTGGGGTGCTTACCAGCATCCTGTACGATATCGCACTGGCTGGGAAAATCATCTCTCGCGAGACAACACGCGCCGCCCTGGAGGACATTCTCGGACTCACAGGGCGGTTTAACGTCCAGGGTGAAGAGGTAGCCAAGCTGGACGAGTATGCAAACGCGGCCATCGTGCGTCTGAATCAGTACACAGGCCGGTTGGCCATCATGGCTTCCGAAGAGATCGCCGAGGCCATTTCCATCCCCGAGGAGTATCCCACCGGCCGCTACGTGCTCCTCTTTGATCCGCTGGACGGTTCCTCCAACATTGACTACTCGGTGAGCATCGGCACGATCTTTTGCATCTTGCGCCGCAAATCACCCGAGGGGGCGCCGGGCGCTGTCGAGGATTGTCTGCAACCAGGCCATGATATAGTGGCCGCCGGCTATGTCCTGTATGGCCCCAGCACCATGATGGTCTACAGCGCAGGCAGCGGCGTCCACGGCTTCACGCTGGACCAAACCGTGGGCGAATTCCTGCTTACCCATCCCAACATCCGGATCCCCGAAAAGCCCAAGTTCTACAGCGTCAACCAAGGCTATGAACGGCACTGGGCCCGTGAGATCCAAGAGTTCACCCACCACCTGCAGACACAACGTCTCTCCCTGCGCTACATCGGGTCGCTGGTGTCCGATTTCCACCGCAACCTACTGGGCGGGGGCATCTTTTACTATCCGGCGGACACACGCGATCCCAAGAGACCTCACGGCAAGCTGCGTCTGCTGTACGAGTGTGCGCCGCTTGCTTTTATCGCGGAACAAGCAGGCGGAGCCGCCTCGGATGGCAGTCAGCCTATTCTTGATATCCAACCCATCGAGTTGCACCAGCGCACGCCGCTATTCATCGGCAACAAGGAACTTGTGGAGCTGGCCGAAGCGTATGTGCGAGGAGAACAATCCTTGGGCATGTTCGAGCGGTCCCGCGAGACAGGCCCTTGATCCGCCAGGGGCGGGCGCGGTGACTTGCGGGCATACTGCCTGCCGTGCGACGTTGACACAGGCCGATCAAACAAGACCTCCGAGACTGCAACATGCCTCGGAGGTCTCTTGATTACTGAGCTTTTTCGAGGATACGTATCGCCCCTTCGACGCTGCGCCGCGCCTTGGGCTCGGCTGTCTCCAGCCAAGCTTGGTATACGGGCAACAGGTCCACGAATTCGGGGAGGAAAGCGGGCGTCATGCTGCGGATGACGTCGCACAGGACCCACAGGCTGTCGGCGTCAGCCGCATCCTGATGGTCCAAGACGAATTGCTTCACCGGTTCAATCTGGCCGCGGGCGCTGACGCGGATGGCAAAGCTGAGGGCCCGCTTGACGTCCCTATCGGGGTCGCCAAGGGCCGGAGCCAGCAGCTCCAGGCAACGCAATGTGTATTCCGCCCGTTTCATCGGCAGCCGGCCGATGGCCGTCATGGCAGCGCGGCGCACCCACTTGTTCTCATCGGTCACCCATGCCCCCAGACGCTCCAGCCAGACCTCCGGGTCCTTGCGCAGAACTGGCTCCAGAGCCTTCATGGCCAGCTGGTCGCAATCCTCCCAAAAGACGCAGGTCTGCACCATCTCGTAGAGGATCCCCACCACCCGTTCGGGGTCGGCCAGTTCCATCGGCCCCAAGGCAACAACGGCCACGATGCGCCCCTCGCGCCCATAATCGTCCCACAGCAGGCCGGTCAGCGGCAGGTAATCGCCCA
Source organism: Anaerolineae bacterium (assembly GCA_050053615.1). Lineage (GTDB taxonomy): Bacteria > Chloroflexota > Anaerolineae > JAAYZQ01 > JAAYZQ01 > JASFTJ01. The sequence goes on from JASFTJ010000076.1 coordinate 3,816, forward strand.
CTCGCCGGCGGGCTCGCTTACCGACCTCTTTGCCGATGGCCCGGAGCACCGGCACCGGTGTACCGACTGCTTCATAGTGTGGATCCTTGATGCCCCAGTCACGGAGCATCCCCTTCTGTCCCTCTTTCAATTTTGGGGCTGACGACGGCGCTGACGCCAGCCACACCTCCCGCAGAGCATCCGCCGTGGCGCCAGGGGCGGCTGGATCATAGTCAGCCACAATGTCGCGGGTCGCGCCTGCTGCTTCCTTTGCATTCATCCCTCACTGCTCCTTTGAAATAAGACTACCTCCACGCGTCGCGGGCCTCCCAAGGGGGCCGCTGCAGGTCTTTTGTGTGGTTCTGCACTCAGCGCGAATAGATGTCCACCACGTCGCGCAGCATCGCCGAAGCCGTGGGTACCGGTGTTTCTTCCACGATGGCCGCCGAGAGGACCCCACTGATGTCCGTGTGAAAGACGATGCCCATTTGCTTGGGACCGAGCCGGGCCAGTGGATGATCGATGTCCAGCCAAGTAGGACGCACACTGAGCCGATAAGCGCCCCCGCTTGCAGCTAGCTCGGCCGAACTGTCTCGTTCGGCAATGGCCACCAGTTTGATGCGCTTTCCGTCGGCAGCCGCCTGTTCCAGCATCTCCGAAGTGACGCCCTTGATCCCTTCGACGGCTACGTTATCGAGAGTCGCTGCCTGACCCAGCACGCTGTGGGCCAGGATGACCAGCTTGTTGGCCGCATCCCAGCCTTCCACGTCCAGCGTCGGATCGGCCTCGGCGTGGCCGGCCGTCTGCGCGTGGGCCAGCGCCTCGTCATAGCTCAGGGCGTCATCAGCCATGCGGGTCAGGATATAGTTGGTGGTCAGGTTGACAATGCCCTCCAGCCGGTGGATCTCGGCGGCGACCAGGTCGCGCTGGCCCAGATTAATGGCCGGCAAGCCCCCGGCCACAGTGGCATCGAAGCGCAGACTGACACCGTGCTTTCTAGCCAAGTCCAACAACCGGGGAAAAGCCTGCACCAGCGGCGCCTTGTTGGCCGTGACAACGTGCATCCCGCGTGACAAAGCCGTCTCGATGCAGCTCAGTCCCGGCTGGCCGTCAACCATGTTTGCTGGAGACGCTTCCAACAGCAGATCGGCCTCGGCAGCCTGCACCAATTCGAGCGCCGAACGCCCCGGCTGCCCCCACTGCGGATACTCGGCCACGCCCCGGCCCGCAGCCTTTAGATTCACAATCTCCTGCGGATCCAGGCCGCCCGGACATAGGGCCACACCGGACGTGTCGGCCACGCCCACCACGACCAATTCCAGCCCCAGTCGCTCTCGGAGCGTATCTCGCTTGCGAAGCAGCAAGGTCAGGAACCGCCGACCCACGTTGCCCACGCCCATCAACAACAACTGCACCTCTCGCACGACGCCTCTCCTCTCCATAGTGAACGAAAATCTCGAAACCGCAACCGATTCAGCATCCTCAACCACTCGACGATTCACAACGGCCATTCATCCTCGCCGTAGGCAAGATGGCGAAAGGCCACCCACGGCAACAGAGCACACTTGAGCCGCGCTGGTCGAATGGACGACTGGAGCTCTGCCAGGAACTCGTCCCGGTCCAGCGACTCGAGCTCGTCTAGGGCGCGCCCCTCGATCACCTCGGTCAGGATCGACGCCGCTGCCAGGCACAGGGCGCAGCCCCGCCCATCAAAGCGCGCCTCGACGATCCGCCCATCCCGGACCCTGACCTCGATCGTCACCCGATCGCCGCACAGGGGATTGTACTCCTCCGCCCTCAAATCGGGAGCGTCCAGGTGGCCCTTGTTGCGCGGCTGGCGATAATGGTCGAGCAGGCGCTCGGTGTACATTTCGCTCATGGCCCATCCGCCCTCATCCCTGAATCGGGCCGCCGCCATCGCGCAGGGAGCCGCCGGTCCTCCCGTTCTTGACGGCGACCACCTCGGCGATGATGCTGAGGGCTGTTTCCTCAGGTGTGCGTCCGCCCAGATCCAAGCCAATAGGCGCATAGACCCGCTGCAGCTGCTCCGGCATGACGCCCCACTTGGCCATGCGCTTGAACCGCTCTGCATGGGTCTTGCGGCTGCCGATGGCCCCGATGTATGCTGCCTGGGTCTCGAGGGCTGCCGCCAGGGCTGGCTCGTCGATCTTGGGATCGTGAGTCAGCAACACGACATAGGATGTGTCATCCACATCGAGCTGGGCCAGGGCCTCGTCGGGCCATTCGAGCAGAACTTGATCGGCGTCAGGGAAACGCTCGCGGTTGGCAAACTTGGCCCGGGGATCGGCGACGACGACATAGAAGCCCATTTCCTTGGCAAAGCGGGTCAGGGGGATGGCGACGTGAACGCCCCCGATGATGATCATTTGCAGCAGAGGCAGGAACGGCTCGATGAACACCTCCATGCCCGGCGCAACGGCCTGAACTGCACCCACCTCAGCCCGAGCGGCAAGCATTTCCTGGGCGGCGGCGGCGATCCGATTGTCATCGCGCCCTACCACCACTCCATCCAGCACCACCAGCGCTGCTTGCCCCAGAGATTCCTCGGCGGTCACGACCGTCGCCAGGGCAAACGGCTCGCCTGCTGCCAGGCAGGCATCAAAGGCAGCCACCAGCGCCGGGTCGAGGCGCTGGACGAACACATCGATGGTCCCACCGCAAGCCAAACCAACGTCCCAAATCATGTCCTCGGTGATGCCAAAGTGCAGAGTCCGAGGTGCACCACCGCCCAGAACATCCATCATCTCTTCGTAGACAGTGGTCTCCACACAACCGCCGCTCACCGAGCCAGCCATCCGACCGCCAGAGGAAACGATCATCTTGGCGCCCACCGGTCGCGGCGCCGAGCCGACGACCCGGATGACAGTCGCCAGGGCCAGTTTTTCACCAGCCGCGTACCACTCTTGGATGTGCGACAGCAGGTCTATCATCAGGCATCCTCGTGAAAAGAACCGGGCAAATCAGCCGCTAATGCTCGTCCACAGCCCCCGGAGCCAACCCAACAGACGATCCCACAGTGTGGGTTCATCCACGGGCGAGGGGGGCGGCGTTTCACCGGGCTGGTGTGTCAGCAGGCGGCCCACCGGCCGATCATCCTCGTCGTAGTCAATCCGCACATAGTGGAGCTCGCGATCGTCGGTAAATCGTTCGGGATGCTCAAAGAGGTCCTTCCAGGTCTCCTTGCCCGCCCCGGTAAAGTCTCCACGCCAGGTCCACGTGCCGCTGTTGACGTACGTTGCGCCGTTGGGCAGCTCCTCGCCCCCCGGCTCGTGGGTGTGACCAAAGGACACCAGACTGGCTCCTTCTTCAAGTGCGCGCAGGTGAGCCATTTCGTACAACGACGAGTGCACCCGCTCCTGGATCTGCTCGGCCATCTTGACCGGATCGGGAACGCTGGCCAAAGCCGCGGGGTGCACGTCAGCGCCGGGGAGCTGGGGCGGTGGGGCCAGCATGTTCACCACATCGGCATTGAACTGCGTGCGAAAGGACTCATCGGTGCTGTAGCTGGCAGCCATCTCCTCCACCTGTTCAGGATCTTCCAGCTTGCGGAGAAGGTCGGCCCGCCGGGCTGATTCGCTGGGTCCAGGCTCTTCAAAGAGGCCTTCTTTGATAATCCCCGGCAGTCGGCGCAGCATCGTGGCAATGGCGCGGGCTGCAAACGAGAAATCATAGGCCAGCGCATAGAGCACCAGGGCCGTGATCGGCTTGACGCCGTCCACCCAGTACCGGTCCCGCTCCACCTCGTTGAAAATATCCATGACAAACCAGGAACCGAAAGGAAGGGCCAGTTGGCCCGGCTTGTCGTGGTCGTGGGGCTCCTCCATGTCATCAACACGGTCCACAACCTCCGCATACTGGTTGCCATGTTCCACATAGATGCCCTCGCGGCTAATGCGCCGCTCCTCGAAGGTGAGCAGCGAGGCCCGTTCATCCCTGGCGTTCACCGCCTGGCGGATGCGATCCTGGACGGCATCCCAATGCAAGTTGATGTCATGGTTGCCCTTGATAAAGGTTACAGAGCGGCGCGGTGATCCAACCTGGATGAAGCGGCGCAAGGCGGCAAAGAACAGGCGGTGCCCATCAATGATAAGCGCCATTTTGCGCGCCGAGTCATTCTCCGAGGATGAATGATACTCTCCGGGCTCGTATGCCCTTTCCGGATCGAATGTGTCCACATGGGGCACTTGGAGCATCTCAAACGCGTCACCGTTGACGATCAGTTCCACCTCGGCGCCGTCGCGGTCGCTCTCAGCGGCGATCCCATCCAAAAGGTCTGCAAACTCTTGGTCGCTGCCAAAATCATCCAGTCGGTTTCCCTCTGCTTCGTACCCCGCTCCCAAGTGCAGATCGCTGACGATGATCTTGAACTTGCCTCCCATCGCACGCCTCCTTCCGATTACGCTCTATGCCCTACGC
>JASFTJ010000077.1:0-8227 GCA_050053615.1 Anaerolineae bacterium
AACCACGCCTGACTTGCTCTCGACCTGTATGCCGCTGACCGTTGCGTTTGCATCTGACCGACCCTGAAACCGCAGCCAGTAGGTTCGGCCTCCCAGGGGACGTCCAAACGTGAGTGGCTGGACGACTCTGCCAGCACCCTCCACACGCAGGACTCTTGCGGCTTCATTGTGGCTTATCGTCGGTCCTTCGGTCCGCCAGGCTGCGACAGGTGTGATCAGGGTTCCGTCGCCCTTTTCCTGGGCGCCCGAATCAAAGCTGCTGTTTCGCACTATGTTGAAAAAGACGTCTTGATCGTACACTGGCTCTTGGTGCTCCGCCGGCGTCGTGCTCGGATCGTCAGCGGCAAAGGTGCACTTGACCACGGCGACCAACACGTCTCGAATCGCGTTGTCGGACAGTGATTTGCACGGGCCCAGGATGACCCGGCTTGGCAGCTCATGCAGCTTGATATCCATAGGAATTGCCAGTTCTCTGCATAATCCCTGCGGCTTCTCAACCGCTAGCAGTTCAGCTTGATGGTGCCACCCTTGACAGTGACACCTCCCGAAGAGATTTCGATAAAGTTGTTGGCGTTCACGGCGATAGAGATCTTGTTCTGCTCCAGTGTGAGACCTGGATCGCCTCCTTCAAACTTGAGCGTGATGCTGCCGTCGTCGTCGAGCTTGACCAAATGCCCACTCGTGGTCTCGACTGTGACGGTTTTTTCGTCCAGTGTGATGCTGGGCTTGTCGCCCATGAATAACAGCGAGATCTTGGCGCTGTCCTCGGTGTCGTCGAATTCGAGCACGTGGCCGCTGATGGTCTGGATGGTCCGCTGCGCTGGCTCCTCCCGGGGAGGTGCGTCTTGGCCGTTCCACAGGTAGCCCACCACGTATGGATTGCGCACTTGGCCGTGCTCAAAGGCCACCAAGACTTCGTCGCCTACTTCTGGCATGAACTGAATTCCACGCTCAGGACCGGCCATGGGCGCGGCGATGCGCGCCCAGTTACTCACCGGCTCAGATTCCGCCATCCACGGGAAGGTCAATTGAATACGTCCCAAGCCGTCAGGATCATCCAGGCTCTGAACAAGGCCGGTTACGACGCCGGGGATGCGTTTCATGCCTTGGGCTCCTCCATGCGCGCGTCAAATTGGGTGGTATAGCCACTATCGCTGATGGCGTGGGTGCTGCTGGTGACCAGGTAGCGTCCGCTGAAGCGTTTTCCCAACCCGCGAATATAGACTGGGCGACCGGCGCGCAGTTCTGGCAGGCCCACAGTGCTCCCCGATCCTGTCACCAGGCTGTTGGCCAGGCGTTGCAGGTAATCCTTGGCTTTTTCTTTGGCCTCTGCCTCGCTTTCAATGGGCTCGTCCGCGATCGTTTCCTCCGATCCGGCCAGTGCCGAGTCGACCGCTGCCATTTCCTCCGCACTGGGCAGTCCTCGCACGTGCAGGTCGTCCCAGGTGGCTTCGCCGACGATCTCTTTTTTCTGACCGGGGTTCCAGCCGCGGACGGTCACCTTGGCCACCTGTTCTTTGGTCTTGAGGGTTGGTTTGAATCCGATCAGCGACTGGCCCCACACTAGTTGGTAAGCGGCCGGTATGCCCCGGTCTGGTGGGTGAAAGTGCAACTTGGAGACGGTGCTGCCGTTCTCTGCGACCTCTTCGACGTACATGTCGTACCCGTTGTGGCGGGCGCGTTCCATCAAAAAGACGATGGGATACTCGTTGCGGATGACGATATAGCTGTGTGGTTGCTCGATCATTTTGTTGGCGGAGCGGGTTTCCAGTTCCAGGTTCAGGGAGGGCAGTCCGCTGCTGCTGCGCTGGCGATTCTGATCCTGCATGATCTTGTCCAGCACATCCTGAGCGATGTCCGAGTCTGTCTTGTCGGTAAAGACCTGGGTTTCCTGTTTGAAATGCAGTTTGTACAGTTGGTTCAGGGCGCGCACCTGCAGCGTCGGCTGGCCGCCGGCCGGAAAGTCGGGGGCCAGCGATACGATGGTGCCGCGCAGCATGAGCGTCAGCCCGCCACGGTCATAGTAGCCCATAAAAAGCTCGATCTCGCTCCCCGGGTCAAAGAGTTTGGCGTCGATGTACTTAAAGTCGCGCTTCTCGGCGTCCCAGTTGTTCAATGTGAGCTGGCAGGAATCTAGCTTGTCCAAGCTGTCGGTGTAGCTCACAGAGAGTACGTCGCGGATCACCGCCCGCTCCAGGTTCTTTCCCTTGAGCTTGACTTCGAAAGCCGGGACGTAAAAATCGTAGTGAGTATGGATCGGAATCGGATTCTCTGCCATGACTCCTCTGACAGTCTCAGATGCGAACCGGCGGCAGCTCCAGCACCGTGCCAGGTTCCAGGTCCCGGGGCCGGAGGATGTTGTTGGCCTCGGCGATCAGACGCCACTTGGCGGCGTCTCGATAGGCGTCGTATGCGATCTGTGGCAGGGTTTCACCTCGCGCCACGATGTGCACGCGCGTATGGTCGGCCGACTGCAAATTCAGCTGCTGCAGCTGCGTTTCCAGTGACTTGTACTCCCGGAGCGTGACGCTGAGAGTAGCCCGCAGAGGCACGCCCTGGGGGCTGAACAGGGTGAACTTTTGCTGGATGCTCTCGACAATGCAGTCAAAGACCTTGCGGCTGCCGCTCACCTGACCCGCTTGGTTCACCAGCCCCGGGAACTCGTCACCCCAGCCAAAGCGGCAGCGGGGCGGCGCGTGCTCCTTGCCCGACATCTTGACCAGGGCATAGAATTCGTTGGTTTTACTGGTCACCGATGCGGCGCCGATGCTTGCTTCGGTGGTGTCAAAGAACAATTCGAGGGTCACCTTTTCGTTTTGTCCGCGCACGAATTGCAGGATGGGGCTGTCGATGCCTGGAATGGCGATTTCAGCGATCTGCGCCGCTTTCTCCATGCTGAGTTCAGTGGGGTTGAATTGAACATCCAAGCGCTTGACGACGTTGCCCTGGGCATCCAGACGTTCAAAATAGGCTTTGGCGTATGCTTCTGCCATCAGATCGTCCCTCTATTCCCCCCGAGAGTCACCCCGTGTGAGCAGGGAGCTCTCTTGTTACTCCTCTTGCTGCTGACGGTTGGCGCCCTACTCCTGGCGAGAGCGACTGGCGCCGACGCTGCGCTCCTGGTCTGTCTCCTGCTGAGCGCGCTGCTCTACCTCCAGACGTCTGAGCACCTCGCGGGTGATCTGGTCCAAGATTTGGGGGGTGAGCATGGCCGAAGCGTCGGTTACGTCCACGGTGGTTGTCACTTCATTGATACGCACGTCAACAGGCATCACTCATCACCTCACAGTAGGTAGTGCTCCAGTCGCTCGTGGGCGATTTCCAGCGTCTCGACCGCAACCTCGCTGCTGGCGGCGTTGAGTCCGGGCCCGGTCCACTTGACCGGCAAGCCCCGCTCAAATTTCCAGGCCAAGACTGGTTCCTGTGCTTCATTCAGCAGTAGGATCAGCCCATCGCGCCGCTCCACAGTGCCCTGCAGCAGACTGAAGTGCCATTTGGCCAGCGTGTTGTCGGTGGTCATGCCCCGTTTCAGCGTGATGTTGCCAAAGGTAAAGCGGGACGGGAACTTGTGGACTCGGTCGTTGATGCCGCCCTCTTGGTATTCCTCAACCTCCAGCGTCGATTCCAGGCCGCTGCACTCGCTGAAGCCGGCCACGGTGCGGGCATCGCCGCCGCTTTCGACAAGCTGCACCACAAAGCGAAAGGTCGGCAGCAGGTTGTCGCGCTCGGTCGCCATGGGCTAAACCTCCGAAATCTGTAGCTCGTCGGACGTCAGGCCGAGCCGCAGGATGATGAACTCGTAGGGCACGGTGGGCGCCACGCCGATCTCGGCGATGAGCCGACCCTCGGCTCTGGCCTCCGGTGGGCTCGTGACTTCGTCGCAGCGCACCCGATAGGCCGCGTCGGGCGAGTCGCCCAGGAAGGCGCCGCGCCTCCAAAGGCTGTCCAGCAGGGTGGTGATGCTCAGCCGAAGAGCCAGGCGCAGCTGAATGTCGTTGGGCTCAAAAACGGCCCATTGCAGGGCGTTGTGCAACGCTTCTTCCAGCATGCTCATCAGGCGGCGGACGTTGACAAAGCGCCAGGCGCTCTCGCTGCTCAGCGTACGGGCGCCATAGACGCGGATGCCGCGGCCGGGCAGGGCGCGGATGACGTTGATGCCCAGTGGGTTCAGCACGCCCTGCAGTCTCTCGTCAACGGCTACCCCCACGTCATCCACAAAGCTCAGGGCCTGGTTGGCCGGTGCACGAAAGACGCCCTCGGATAGGTCAGTGGCGGCATAGGTGCCGGCCACGTGACCGCAGGGCGGCACCAGTCGACCCTGCGGCGCATCGGGCTGGAGTGGATCGTGGACGACCAACCACGGGTAGTACAACGCAGCGAACCGCGTGTCAAAGCGGGCGCGCCAGGCGCGCAGGGTATTCGTGTCCAAGAGTTGGCCATTGGCGCTGAGGGGCGGATCGAGTAGAGCAAAACGGTTGCGTCGCTCCTCGCATTGGGCGATCATGGCCATCTGGCCGTGGGCAATGTCGGCGTGGCTCAGGCTGGGCGGCAGATCGAGGGGTGCAAGCTCGATCTGGCCTAGGTCCTGCGGCGGCGCCCCGCTGGGCAGGGCTTGGACGACGACCGCGTGGGTGTTCTCGACATAACCTGTCAGGTGGAGAACCAGATCGACGGCGCCGGGCAGCAAGCCATCCAGCCGGAAAAAGCCCTCCGAATCTGTGGTATCCTGCTGTAGCCCATCACTGACCTCGACGCCGTGCAACCCTTCTTGGGTTTCGGCGTCGATGACTTGGCCGACGATGTCGGTGCGCGCAGCTGGCGTATCGAGCGCGCATTCTTTCACCTTGAGGCGTGGTTTCCGCCGGAGCGGTTTCGGCAGCGTCGGTTGGATGGTCAGGTCTGGCATGGCCAGCACGTTGACCTCTTCCACCTGGGCGAGCTGCGTCAGGCCGCAGGCGCGGTCGAGAGGTCCGCCGATGTAGTCAAAGATGTCCATGGTGCGCAGGCCATTGGTCCCGCCTCGGAGCTGGCCGCGCCAGGGAAGCCGCGGCCGCGGAAAGCCGCGGCCCCGGGCCAAGCGGATCAGCCTGGAGCTGCTGTTGACCAGGTTCACGGCGTAGCGGCTGTGGCTGGGGTCAGGGGCCAGAGCGGCAAAGCGCTCGGCTACCTGGTCCGCCTGCCAGACCAGCAAGGTGAACTCGCGGCTCTCTAGGCTGATGGGCCGTCTGGGGTCGTCGGTGGTCAGGCCGCTGGACTCTAGCGACGCGTCAAAGCGCAGCACGCCCAAGACCACATCTACTTCTTCCACCCGCCGCTCGACCTGGATCACAGAGTCGCCGCTGGCCTGAGTCAATTGCACCCAACTGCCTGGCTCAAAGCCGGTGGTGGAGGTGACGGCCAGTCGGTCGTCGGGCAGCATCATGATGACCTCATGTTCGGTGGCGGCCAGATGAGCCGCTTGCACCGAGACGGCCAACTGCTGGCCCCAGGTACCCTCGCTCGCCGCTTCGACGATATAGGCTGACAAGGCGTTTTCCACGGCTGCGCCCGAGTCCTCAGGGATCTCCAGACTGGCGGCGCGGGCCGTCTCTTGGTCGGCCACACGCACCACCCAGCAGACCCGGCCTCCGTTCTCAAAAAAAGCCCGGACAGCGTAGGCCAGGTGGGCGTGGGGCAGAAAGCCGCCAAAGGTCTCTTGGAACTCGCGCCAGGTAGTCAGCCGTTGTGGGTCGTGCAGCGGGCCGCGCTGGGCCAGGCCCACAAAGCCAGCGATGTCGGTGCGTTGCAGAGGCGCCGGCTCCCGCGGCCTGGGTTTCTCAAAGTAGACACCCGGCGTCCGATAGGTTGGCATGGCTCATCAACCCGACTTATGCTTCCAGCACGAGTCCCTCGTGCACGATCTCGATGGACTCGATGGCGGCCTCGTTGGTGGTGCTGTTGAGGGTGGCGCCTTCGTACTTGGAAAGCCAGCCTGACCGAAAGATCCAGCGCAGCACGGGCTGGCGGGCCTCGTCGAGCAGTACGATGACGCCGTCGCGACGTTCTGTTTGGCCGTCTTCTGCCGTTTTGCGCCACTCCCACAGCTCCAGGTTCTGGGTGTAGCCGCGTTTTAGTGTGATGTTGCTGTACTTGCGCAGGCCAGGCAGTTTGCGAACTGTGGCCTCGTCGTTGCCGTTGCGATATTCGATGACGTCGGACTCGGCCGTCAAGCCGCTGACTTCGGTGAACCCGGCCACCGCGAGGCCGTCCAGTTCCACCAAAAAGTTGAACTGCGCATAGGGATCGTCACGTTGTGCCATTTTCGCCTCCAGAAAAAGTGCTTAGAATCTATCCGAAAATTCAGCGGAGGCGGCTCCCCCGCTTCGCAAGTCCCTTTCGGGGATGTGCCTGGTCGTCACAGGACAGACCACGCCGCCGGTTCTCTGCATTTCTGTCGGAAATTGCCGGGCATCACGCAAGCGGCCCGGCCAGCAATTTACGGATAGGTGCTTAGGCTTCTAGCCGTGTCTCGCTAGCTGGTCGCCTCCAATGTCTTTTGACCGATGCGGATGATCACAAATTCGGCAGGCCGCAAGGGTGCGACGCCCACCAGGCAGATCAGTCGGCCGTTGGCGATGTCGTCCTCGGTCATGGTGCTGCGATCGCAGCGCACAAAGAAGGCCTCTTCTTCGGTGACGCCTGCCAACTGACCAGCCAGCCAGGTGGTCCGCAGAAAGCTGGTAATGGTGCGGCGCACCCGCGCCCATAGGTCTGTGCCGTTGGGCTCAAAGACAACCCATTGCAGGCCTTCGTCGAGCGATTCCTCCAGAAAGATGAACAGGCGGCGAACTGGGATGTACTTCCAGGCGTTGTCGCTGGTGATGACGCGGGAACCCCAGACGCGAACCCCTCGGCCGTTCCCGCGAAAGTCGCGGATGACGTTGATGTTTAGGGGGTTCAGAATGTCCTGCTCCCGGTCGTTGATCTTGATCTCCAGATCGGTGATGCCGCGAACGACCTCGTTGGCCGGCGCTTTGTGCACCCCGCGCTCGGTATCCACGCGGGCATAGATGCCGATAACATGGCCGCTGGGCGGGATCAGGCGCCCTTGGACGTCGTTGGGATAGAGCGGATCGCGGATGCGCAACCAGGGGTAGTAGAGGGCTGCGTAAAGGGTGTCGTACTCGTTGCGCTGTAGGATCACATCGTCTATGGCCGAGCCGCTGGGCGGATCCAGCACTGCGAAACGGTCCTTCAGCTCTTCGCACTGGAGAATCAACTCGTTCTGTACGGCGGAATCGCTGATGCCGGGTGCGGCGATGATGCTGACTTCGTCGATGTCGGCCAGGCCTTTGATGCCGGTGCGGTTGCCGGGACCTTGGTCCACACCGCGATAGTCGTCGGCCGTGAGTGTGTCGCCGTTTTTGCCACCTGTCAGGTTGGTTGCTGCGCCATCCGTGGTCCGCGGCAGGTTGAACGGCGCCGGTCGGGTCGATCCCTCGTCGCTGGCCTGGATCAGTTTGGACTGAGCATTGATGATGGTCTCTACATAGTTGCCGGTGGCTGGGTTTAGTGAGAGGTTGTCAAATCGTTCGCTGGTCAGGCCGTCGTCAGCGGTGAGGCTGAACTCGACCACACGCACGACTGTGCCGCTGGCCACGTCGCGGGTCAGATTCGCGCTCAACACCAGGCTGCGGCCTTCGATGCTGCTGATCGTGTGGTAGCTCTTGGTCTCGCCGTCGTCCACCTCGATTACAGCGCCGCCGTAAAAGTTGTTGGTGGAGCGGAGATCGAGCTGGTTCGACCCGCTGCGACCGGCCGTGGCTAGGATGAATCTGCTATCCGCTGCAAAGGTGTTGGCGATTGGGTAATCTGTGGTGGCCAGCGTGACTTGCGTGGGGCTGTCCACGGTGTTGATCTTGACGAGTTGGCTGTTGGTCCCATCGTCAACTCTGGCCAGATCACCATCCGCGAAACCTGTGGTGTCCGCAACAGATACGGTCGGATCGGTGGCGCTGGCTGTCAGGTCGCCGGTCAGTGTGGTTTCTACACCGGCCGCTTCTGCCAGACCCACCGCGCCGTTCGTATCGGCCACGCTGATGCTGATGGCCCGGCCCCAGAGGCCCTCGCTATTGGCCTCGATGGTGAGGCTGGCAACGCCGCTGGCTGGCTGGGGTGCGTCGGTTACGCCGACCAAAAAGACCTGGCAGCCGGCGACGGTGTACCGTAGGTTCAGCGGCGCATCCAG
>JASFTJ010000078.1:0-8127 GCA_050053615.1 Anaerolineae bacterium
AAATCTCGGGTGACTATGCCGCCTTGCGCCGGCGCAGGTACAGACCTGCGGCGGCGGTCAAGGCGCCAAAGCCCACCAGCACACCCTCAACCGGGAAGGGCAAGCCGCCGGTCTCCGGCATGGTCTCGGGCGCGGCGGCTTCTTCAGCCGCTTCCTCGACGGCTGTGCCTTCGACGGCATAGTCGGGCGCGGTCGCCGGATCGTACCGCGAAGTGCCCAGCACTTCGTCGTCGGCGGTCCAGCTCATCATGCCGTACTTGAGGTTGGCGACGTCATAGCCCAGCATGGCGAGCACCGTGGCCGCCACCTGGCCGGTGTGGCCGGTGTAGCAATAGACCACGATAGGCTGATCGGTGGGCAGTTTGGCCAGGTTCTCAGCTTTGGCGATCTGGTTCCAGGGGATGTTGATGGCGCCAGCGATGTGGCCCAGGGCATAGTGGTCCGCGCCGCGGACGCTGACGACCACCGGATCATTGCTGGTGTCGCCGTCGTTCAGGTTGTCAAAGAGGGCGTCCGCGGATGTGGTCGGCGACCAATCGGCGAGAGCGGTGTCGGCCGCGATGCGAACGATCTCCTGGGCATCCTCAGCGCCGGTGTCCAGCACCGGATAATCATAGGTCTCGGCGGCCTCGTTGGCCTCAGTCTCTAGCGGATAGTCACGCTGGTCGGTGTCCGGCCCAAAGCGGGTCGCGACTAGGACCTCGTCGTTCAGGGTCCAGCCCATGATGCCGAACTTGAGGTTGACGACGTCATAGCCCAGGCTGCGCAAGACCGTGGTCGCCACCTGGCCGGTGTGACCGGTGTAGCAATAGACCACGATAGGCTGGTCGGTGGGCAGCTTGGCCAAATTCTCGGACTTGGCGATCTCTCTCCAAGGGATGTTGATGGCGCCAGGGATGTGGCCCAAGGCATAGTGCTCGGCGCTGCGAACGCTGACGACCACCGGGTCATTAGAGGTGTCACCGTCGTTCAGGTTCTCATAGAGGGCGTCGGCGCTGATGACCGGCTTCCAGCCGTCCAAGGCAGCGTCGGCCGTCCGCTGGACGACGCCAAAGTCACCCTCTTGGGCCAGGGCCGTGATGCTCAACACGAGGCTGAGCACCAGGACTAGATTCAGAACTGTAAGCTTTTTCATCTTGCATTCTCCTTTGTTTTAGTAGGTTGATTGAATCTCAGTGAAGGGTAAATCCTCGACATTGGTGACGTTCTGTATGCACCGTCCTCCTTTCGCGACGCAGGACTAGAACCTGTCCGGTTACTAAAATACTCAGTGCTGAGTAGTCGGCCTACATACTTTCAGCCCAGATTATAACATGACCCAAAATACTTGTCAAGAATATAATAAAGCTTGACCTCTTGCCCATTTTTTGGTATACTGAATTGGCTCCGCTGAAAAAAGGTCTTTTCAGCGAGAGAAAGGGTTGTATGTTGTGTGCGCGCAAAGCGCGCACACAACGTACGGTACCCGTTTTCTCTTGACTGCCTTTTTTCAGGGCAGTCATGGAAATGGTTGCCCATCATTGTCTCGCGATCGATGCGGGAGGAATCAGCGTCGGGAGATATCATTCGTGCTTCCCACGATGCCGAGATACGTCTCACGATGTCCAGTGCCAAGTGATGGCTAGCCTGCGGAGGCTCAATGTCCAAATTCATCCTACGTCGCCTGATCCGAGGGGTGGTGGCGCTGGTCCTGTTCCAGTCCGCTTTATTCCTGCTTATTCATTCGATTCCATATGACTTTAGCTCCCTTACACTGGGCAGCCCTAGCTATCGGCGGTTCATTCAGCACGAGCTGGGGTTGGATCTGCCGCTTTGGGAGCAGTATCTTCGCTGGTTTTGGGGGTTTGTGCGCTTGGATCTAGGTGTCTCTTATCTGTTTTGGCCCACCTCCGTCTCTGTGATCCTTTTCAGCAACGTATCCCGAACTCTCTTTCTCTTCCTGTCGGGCGCCATTTCAGCCTATCTGTTTGGCATCTGGCTGGGCAAAATGGCGGCCTGGCATCACGGCAGGCTGCTGGAGGCGGGGGCGACGCTGGTCGGCGTGGCGGGCTACACCTCGTTTGCTCCCTTTTTGGGCTTCCTGCTGATAAACATCTTTGCCCGGAAACTCGGCTGGCTTCCGTACCAGCGGTTGGTGGATCATAACCTTTGGTACAATGTCCCTGTGGCAGTGGACTGGCTGCTGGGGCTCCTTGTCGTCACCGGGGTCATAGCTGCGGGCCTGCTGGCGATCTTGTGGCGTGCCACGCATCGGCTTCGCTCTGTGGATCTGCGGGGAATATGCCGAATAGGCGGGGTTTTGGTGATTGGCGCCGGCGCCTGGTGGGCTTGGTCGCGCTCCGGGAGGGCTTACTTGGCTGTAGACTTGTTGCTCCATGTCGCGTTGCCGCTGGTCACCGTAGTCTTGCTCTCATTCGGTGAAACGATGATGCTCATGCGCATGTCGATGCTGGAGACGATGCGTGAGGAATATGTGTTGACGGCCCGGGCTGTGGGATACCCGGAGAAGGTAATCAGAGATAGGCACGCCGCGCGGAATGCCATTTTGCCCGTGATCACACGGCTGGCACTCAACCTGCCTTTTGTGTTGGTCGGCAGCTTGGTCATTGAACGAGTTTTCTTGTGGACGGCGATGGGGCATATCATCTTTAGTGCCATCGAATTCTATGACGTTCCATTGCTCGTTGGCATCCTCTCCGTCGTCGGTGTGCTGACCCTTGTTGCCCATGTACTACTGGATGTCCTCTATGTCTACCTGGATCCACGTTTGCGCTATGCAGGAGGAGGGTGATCCATCAGAATGCCCGCAAAGTTGAACCTAGATTTGACAAGGCACACGCGGTTATCTCTGCGACTCCATCGATTTCGGGCCCGCTGGCGGCGATTCTTTCTCGTCTGGCAGTTCTTCCGGCGCCGCCCTTTTGGCTTGCTGGGGCTGGTGCTGATTATCGGCTTTGGTGTGATGGCGGCCATACATCCTCTTTTGATAAAGACCGTCTGGAATCGAGCGGTCTATGATCCCATCGTGGGGTACGATCTTGCGTTTGACTTGCACCCGACATCCCCTTCACGAAGCCATCTGTTGGGCACTGACAACTTTGGGCGGGATGTGCTTAGCCAGCTGATCGCCGGTTCTCAGACATCGTTTGGTGTAGGCATCGTCGCTGCATTGGTGGCTGTAACCGTCTCGACGCTTCTCGGCGCGGCGGCGGCTTATTTTGGCAGCCTGGTGGATGTCGTCCTCATGAGCATCTCGGATGTCTTTGTGCTGATGCCGGCGCCGGTGGTGATGCTGATCGTAGGGTTGTTGCTTCGCTTGGAATGGCCGGTCGTCGCGATCGGATATGGTCTGCTAGCTGGGCTTGGTGGGCAAACCATCGTCGTCAAGTCACAGGCACTGACCATCAAAGTGAAACCATTTATTGAGGCGGCGCGGATTGCTGGCGGCAGCAGAGCGCACGTCATTCGCAAACACATCCTGCCTGGCCTGGTGCCGCTCGCCATCGTGCATGGCGTGTTCACCGTTGTCGGTGCGGTGCTCACCGAGTCCCTGCTGTCCTTCTTTGGCCGCACGAGCTACCATCTCAGCTGGGGGATGATGATCTGGCTTGGTCAGGAAACGTTCCGTTGGTTCTCCATCTCGGGTCAATGGAATGCGATCTTGCCACCGGCGCTGGCCATCATGCTGTACTGCGGGTCTTTCTACCTTGTCGGTCGCGCCCTGGACGAGGTGTTCAACCCACGCTTGCGGAGGCGCTAGGTGAAAAAGTGTATCGCAAAGCGAGGCTGTCTTGCTTCTATTGACTCTGGCGCTTTTCGACTCATAGATAAATCATCCCCCTCGATTTTACGAACTAGTTCATCACGCCCCGAACGGGCAGGGAGCCTGTGACACAATAGCATAGTTCGGGCGATTTTGACATTACTCTGGAGTTGACCAAATGACAACGAAACCATTCACCAGATTACGATGGGTTGTGTTGGCAACGCTGTTGCCGCTAATGCTGTTGGGCTTGTACGTGCTGGCCGTAGAGATCCATGGCTTGGTACGCTACGATCCGGCCTACTTTACCTCAGAGTATACGAGCCGGTATGACACGCCTGGAGCTGTGGCCAGGGCGCTGGAAAGCGCTTTGCAAACGGGCGACGGGGCGTTACTGGCCGAACTGCAGGGTCGGCGGAATGCTGCAAAGTTTCACATGAGCCCCAACATGATGTTTGTCATGCTCTGGGAGTATACGGATCGTTACTATACCTATCTGTACTTTGACACGGACACCTACAGACGGTATGCCTATCACGTTGAAGAGATGCAGGAACGATATGTGATCACCCATCCCGATGCCTATTACTATTTGCATTCTGGACGTTGGTTGGTTGTTTTTCTGCCGGTGGCGCTCACGTGGTGGTCAGTGGAGACTGTGGTAGTCCTTGGCGTGTGGATTCATCGTCTTTCGGCGCGAGCCCGACAAAAGATGTATGGTGTTTAGCGAGGGCAGAAACCGGCGGGATACTTCCGGGAAGGTGGATGCGAGATGAGGAAACGTAATATCGCAAAAGCTGATGAGTCCAATCGCTCCTGCCGAGTGTGCCTCCCACCGGATAACACGCGAAGGTGGCCGGCGCTCTTGGTTTTCGCCATCATCTTTGTCCTACATACCGGTGGTTGCCGGGCCGAACCACCGACCCTACCGCCAACGGCGGTACCCACGGCAGAGCTGACCGAGACGGCCCCCCCGGCGCCCACGGCAGCACCCACAGCCACGCCCACCGCTGAGCCGACATCTAAGAACCCACCGGCCGGCGCCTCCCTGGGCGATACTTGGACGCGCCCGATCGATGGCATGGTCATGGTCTATGTGCCAGGAGGCCAATTCGAGATGGGCAGCGATGACCCCTTCTACAACAATGAAGGTCCGCCGCACGACGTGGAGGTGGATGGGTTTTGGATGGATCGGACAGAGGTGAGCAACGCACAGTATCAAGAATGTGTAGAGGTTGGAGCTTGCAAGCCGCCCAGACAGACCGGGTCTCACACCCGGGCCGCGTATTATGGTGAGAGTACCTACGCCGATTATCCCGTCATCCATGTCAATTGGTATCGCGCTCTGGCCTACTGCAACTGGGTTGGTGGGCGGCTGCCGTTGGAAGCAGAGTGGGAATACGCTGCCCGTGGGCCAGAGGGGAGGTGGTTCCCGTGGGGGAATATGCCTGACCTGTCACAGTTGAACTACTGCGACGCCAATTGCACTTTGGAACACGCGGATCGGAGCTCTGACGACGGCTATGCAGACACCTCCCCCGTGGGCGCGTATCCTGGGGGGGCAAGCTGGGTTGGAGCCTTGGACATGGTGGGCAATGTCTGGGAATGGGTAAAGGATTGGTATGGGTACTACCCCTCGCCTGAAAACCCCTCGTGGTTGGCCCCAGATTTCAGATTCCGCGTGATCCGCGGTGGTGGATGGGATACCGCCAGAGACCACGCCCGCTGCACGTTTCGCAACTGGCGTGAGCCGGCTCGGGCCCATGACAGTATCGGCTTTCGCTGTGCCGTCTCTGTGCCCTAGCTGGATGGCGGGCCATCGGTTCGATCTGTGGTGGTCAGATAGATGGCCCGGCGGCCTTGCCCCAACCATCCTGTTTTCGGGTAGGAAAGAGCGGCTGTGCGTTGCGTTGTTGACCTCTACACAAGTCGTTAGAAAGAGGGAGCTGGCATTCACAATGAACCTCCCTTGATTCCGGGAGACCTTTGGCGAACAAGCCCGGCTGATCTAGAGATTGTCCTTTGACGCGGAGCAAGAGTGTGGTATACTCTTTGTGTGGGGGTTAGTACCTCATCAATCTGATGTCAATGAGTCAAAAACGGGCGATGTTGTTTTGCTCAATGCGCCCATCAGAGCTTCTCTGATGGAGTACTATGATGACCGATCGAAAAAGACTCTGGGTGATCATCCTGTCAGGGTTCGCTATCATAGCCATTGTCCTGCTGGCTGCCGGTCTGTCTGATTTCGAGCTGTTGCCTGGCCGTCGCCTCCCTCGTCGTGAGGAAACAGCCGACTCGGTCGTGTGGCTGCCGACGCCCAGCGGGGGGGATGGGTTCCTATACGTCGTGCTATTCCTTTTGCTCCAACTGCTCCTCCCGCTCTCCATCCTGTACTTCCTGATCTCGCGAGAGGCGAGGAAGCGGGTGCTCCGCAGTCTGGGTCTACTTTTGTGGCTTGTTGCCATCTATATGGTGATGCGAGTGCGCCCGGATATTTTCCAACAGTTACAAATGGAGCCCAAGAGGACGCCAGGTCCTGATCGGCTTCAAGCCCCAACCGTCGAGTTCATTGCGAATCCACCGCCGTGGCTCGTCTGGGCAACGGCGATCGGCGTCGCCCTCCTCATCGCAACTGGATTGGTGGGAGGGGCTTGGTATATCTGGCGTCGTCGTCGGCCGGAAAGCCCTCTGGAACAACTGGCCCAGGAAGCCCAGGACGCACTCGAGGCTTTGCACGCCGGCGCCGACCTGAAGAACACGATCCTGCACTGCTATTTTGAGATGAGCCGGGTTCTGAGCGAGCAGCGTGGTCTCAGGCGCAAAGAGGCCATGACGCCCCGCGAATTTGCGGCGAGGTTGTACCAGACCGGCCTGCCCGACGCCCAAATCGAGCAGCTTACCCGCCTTTTTGAGAGCGTTCGCTACGGGGCCAAGGTTGCCAGTGAGCGCGAGGAACAGCAAGCCGTGGCCTGCCTGACCGCCGTCGTCAAAGCCTGCACGAGTTCGCCATGAGACGACGTTTGGCGCTCTTTGGTCTTGTCTTGCTCCTGACGATCCCTCTGGTGATCCTGCTTCAGGACTTTGCCCGCGATGTGCTGTTGATCGAGATCATGCGTTGGGTGTGGGCGGTGCGCATCTTGTTCGAAAGCCTGCCGCAGACGCCCTTTTGGATCGCAGTGCTGGCGGCCATTGTATTCATCGCTGTAGGGAGCCTGACCAAGAAGCAGAAGGATGAGCGAGAGTCGCTTCAGGCCGAAGCGGATCATCAGGGTCGGGTGAGGGTGCTGGCCCGGTGGATCCAGCGCGCTGAGGAAGGTGAGTACTTTCGGTGGACCCTTGCGCACTACCTCGGCAAGTTGACATGGGATGTCATGGCTCATCGAGAGCGGACCACACCTCAGGAGTTGAAACAGCGCTTGAAAGCCACTCAACTAGACCTGCCACCGGTGGTCGAGGCATACCTTCAACCAGCTCAGACCGCTCGCTTTTCCCCGCCTTCCGGACTATTGGCGCGGATGTGGAAACGTCTGCCTTTCAAGCCATCTGATTCTCTGCCTGCCCCTGCGCTGACAGAGATCGCCCAGTTTCTTGAACGTCAATTGGAGGTACGGCATGACCCTCGAGATCACTAGCGTATCCGCCTTGACCGATCGCATCATCGACCAGGTTGAGGGGGCCGTTGTGGGCAAGCGACGCTTGCTGGAACAAATCATGGCTGCCATCCTGGCTGGCGGACACGTGCTGCTGGAAGATTATCCCGGCCTGGCCAAAACTCTGATCGCCAACAGCTTTGCCCTTGCCTTGGGGCTGAGATTCAAACGCATCCAATTCACGCCCGATCTGCTGCCTGGCGACATTACCGGCGGTTATGTGTACAACCGCATCCAGGGCGTCTTTGAGCTGCGCCAAGGTCCGCTTTTTGCCAACATCATCCTGGCTGACGAGATTAACCGCGCTTCGCCCAAAACCCAGTCGGCTCTGCTGGAAGCGATGCAAGAGTATCAGGTAACGCTGGAGGGCGAGACCATCAAACTGCCACGGCCCTTCATCGTCATCGCCACCCAGAACCCCATCGAGTATGAGGGGACCTTCCCCCTCCCTGAGGCTCAGCTCGACCGCTTCCTCATAAAGCTCGGCGTTGGCTATCCCACGCTGGACGACGAGCAAGAGATCTTGAGGCGCCGTCGGAGGCGGCGACGCGACGAATTCGACCTGGAGCAGGTCACAAACGCGGAGGAGCTGCTGGACATGCGCCGCACCGTCGAGGAGGTCCACGTGGATGCCGATATCGAGCGGTACATGGTCGAACTAACCGGAGCAACCCGCAACCGCCGCCAAGTGGCGGTGGGAGCTAGCCCTCGGGG
>JASFTJ010000079.1:0-8105 GCA_050053615.1 Anaerolineae bacterium
AACTCCATGGCCGAGATAGTCAGGATGCCTTGCCCCGGCATGACACGGATCGGATGCATGCGGGCGGACGGCAGTAAGGCCCTCAGCCCATCCTGCGGCGCGAGAAAGAGGACATCCAGTCTCATGTTGTCAAAATAGAACACCGGGACGTGGATGGACCGCTCACCCCAGGGAACTAGGCCATGTTCGATCTCTTGGAAAAAACTTGAATTTCGCATTTATAATCTCCTCTTGTATGTACTTGGGGCATTACGGCGACACCCCGTCCCAACCAGCCAGACGGGCCGACAGCCACCACAGCGCCTGCCCTTTGAGCTTACAGTTGAACCCGTGCGAGTGCTGGCACTCGTCGTCGTCCGACGGCAAGCGCTGGCAGTCTTCAGGATGGTCGTCGCACCAGGCGTAGCACCACGGACAACTGTCATCGGTGTTCGGATACGCATTGCCCGCCGGGTCGTAGCGCTCGATGTCGGCAAAATCGAACAGGATCTTGCCCTGCTCGCGCACATGGCGGCGGACCCGGTCGTTGTTGCGGGCCAACTCGTCGCTGCCGCCGTCAGTGTGGCCAGTTATGTAGACAAAGCGCACCTGCTGATACTCACTTTCGAGTTGGGTCATCATCTCCAGGTAGCGCTGCACTGGGGTATCCTCATCGGACATTTCCCCGCACCAGGACCACAGGAAGGCGGTGGCTTCCGGAGCCTCGTCGAGCATGTCGCGCGCTTGTTCCAGAAAACTGCCTGGGTCCCAAGACCATGAATCGTCGTAGCCCATTCTCAGGCGCGGCGCATCGCCCTGGGGTGGAGGTGTCCACCATTCCTTTGCAAAGCCGTACGCGGACGGGTCCACATGGCTGTCGAGATACTCGGCCCCGGTCCACACCTGGGTGCCATGCGAGGTGGAGCCAAAGACCCAGACGACGCTCTGTTTGGCCTGCTCCAGCCAGTGGGCCGGGATGCGGCTGAGGTCGGTCGTCGTGTGGTCCACGACGATGGCCTGCCCGCCGGATGGAACAGGCTGAGGTGCAGGTGGTGAGGTGGGTGCAACCGGTGCAGGTGTGACAGTGGGTCCGAGGGCCGCAGACGGCATGGACGATGGCTGCTCGAGCCAGTCCGGCGGCAGCGCGATCATCATCATCTCTACCTCGCCTGTGCCCGACCGTCCCCAGTTGGTGGTAAAGACGATGCGTGTCAGGTCAGAGTTGGTGCTGGCATGCGGCTCGGCCCAGTAATCGAGCTCCCGCTCGTCGTTCACCAGGGAGTGGGTGAACGCCAGGCGCACCACGCGCCCGCCCGGCTTCAGCTCGATGGCAAAGACCTGGTCATCCATCCAGGTGTAGGTTTCCCGCGCGTCGTCGTGGGTCGAGACCAACGCCCAGCCGGGCCGCTCGTAGGCCAAGCCCGAAAAGTGCAGGCCGACGGCCGTGTGGCTGAAATCTATCTCCCAGAGTGGCGTCACCGCCTCGCTCTCCAGATCGAGCATAGAGATGTGGTCGGTGTCGATGTCCTGATAGACGATCACCTCTCGCCCGTTGGCATCCAGCGCCGGATCATAGTGACCGATGATGCGCAGCAGGCTCCGCCCGTTCTGCAAATCGCGGTCGTAGACCATCAACCCGCAAGGGTGGGCGTCGTCGCCCAGTTGACCGTGCTCGCAGTAGCGATCGAAAGAGGCCAGGAAGTAGTTTCCCAGGGGGCTGATGGTGACGTGGTCGATGCCGTCGGCCATCGCCGCCACGCCGCGCATGTCGCGGGTGGTGACCTGGTCGGTTGGCCGCTCGTAGATCAAAAAGGCGACGGTCTCCCAGTCCGCATCCTGGGCCATCAGGCCCCAGGTGCGGCGGTCCCGCGAGGGCCGGCCTTCGTATCGCGTCCACACCGCAGACAATCTCTGGCCGGGCAAGTCGTCGGCAAACTCGTGGACCAGGCTCTGCTCGCCAGTCGCCACGTCGTAGGACATGAGGCGGGTCTCGTCGGAGTAAAAGATCAGATTCGGGTCGGTTGCGTCCCAGCGCGGTTCATCGACCAGGGGCAGTTCGGCCAGGGGCTGGAGCGTGTGCGCGTCGTAAAGGTACCAATAGGCCTCAGTGCTGCGGGCCAAAAGGCGACTGCCGTCGGCGTTGAAAGCCTGCACCCGCGCGTACTCGTTTGCCAGCCCGGTCGAATCATCCTCTGACAATAGGTCGTGGGCCCGATCTGTGACGCGCACCAGGCAGGTGCCAAAGGCGGGGTCGGTGAACCACTGGCGTGGGGCGGGCTCGGCCATAGCAGGCACGGCGCGGACCTCGGTGCCGGCGACTGGAGAGAAGCCCTGGGGATAGGCCGGACAGACTTCCACGCCCGCCACGGGCAAAGGCGGCGACGGCTCGACGGTGGCCGGGCGCGTGACCGGCAAGGTGCTTTCATCGTCCTCGGCCGGTGACCCCGAGTCGCAACCGGCGAGCAAGCCCACCAGAAGAATCAGCGCGAGACAAAAGATCCGGCGAGCAGGTCTAGATTCCATATCAGGTGCCTCCTTCACGACGGCCCTTCTACGGGGGATTTCGCACCAACGGCGGCAGGAAGACAAAGTGCTTTGGCAGTTGGGCATAGACGTAAGCCGCACCCCGGTCGAGGCCCCCGGCATCGCTGTAGGGAACGCCGGCGACGACGGTGTGGCCCCCGCTGCTCAGCGCCACGGCAGCTCCAAATTCATCGCCATCCACGCCGTCGCCGGCGGTCAGCCTGGCGGCATAGGCAGCGGTGGAGGCCCAACCACCCGGCGGCCGGACGTAGACGTAGACCGCGCCACGGTCGGTGCCGCCAGTGCCATAGTGGGGCGCCCCCTGAGTAACTGTCAAGACCCATCGTCGCGCCAATCTACAACGTGCCCGAGTGGTCCTGGTGGAGCGCCGTGATGGAGCTGCTCGACAGGGTATCGGGATCAGAGCGCTCATGCCGATAAACCGTGAAGGTATAACCATCATACTTGTTCAAGCCACTTTCGGTCCCAAACCACATGAACCCCTCGTTGTCTTGCAGGATGCAGCGCACCATGTTGTGAGATAAACCCTGTTCGCTGGTCAGGTGGGTGAACCTTGGATCGGGCGACTGCGCGCCGGCAAACGCAGGGAAGAACTGGCTGGTGAGGAACACAAAGGCAGCAAGGATGACCCTCACCCTCGAAGGGTAGACGGCCTTTTTGATCGAATGGCAAAGTGTGTGTTTGCTGCTCTCGTATGCACCTACGAGGCGCAATTGCCGAACGTGCAAGGCAGTATCTCCTGCAAAACCGTGGCTGTGTTCAGTATACAGCAGTTTTGGATGAGCGTCAATTGGGAATACGGAGCGACCATTGTTGCAGGGCATCGGGGTCGTATCTGCTCAGGATTTGGGGTACGCCCACAGCCGTGCCCCGACTCTTGGAGAATTTCCCCCCTCCACGGAAATTGAACCCGGAAGCAGCGTCCAACTGCGTGGCACGCCCATAACCAGATGTCAACTGACTACTGACAGCCTGTTGCATGAAGCCGAGGGATGTGATAAGATAGGGATGCCAACCTGGCGCTCAGGATGCGTTACGTAAAAGAACGCAATCAAGACAGAGGGAACCACGTTGAACGGGCAGTGGTTGAGTGGGCAGGGTTCACGAGCAGGATGGCAAATCCCGGAAAGAGCATCGATGACGTGTAAAAGATGGCTCTCCTGGACCGCCGGGCTGCTGCTCTCCGTCGTTCTGCTAGCCTGCGGCGTCTCGCCAACACCGGCTCCCCCCAATCCTTCACCTACGCCACCCCACAGCGAGCACACCCCTACCCGGCACCGGCCAACTCGCTTTCCTCCACCGAATCTCCGCTTTGAGCGGATCACCAGAGAGGCTGGGCTTTCCAGCAACATAGTCAGATGTTTTCTTCAGGATAGCCAGGGTTTCGTGTGGATCGGCACGCAGGATGGCCTGAACCGCTACGATGGCCACAGCTTTAGGGTGTACCGGTACGATCCCGACGATCCCTCCAGTCTGCGCGACGATTTCGTCGAGTCGATCTTTGAGGATCGATCTGGCGTGCTCTGGATCGGCACACAAAATGGCTGGCTGGAGCGCTACGACCGCCAGAGCGACGGGTTTACACATTTCGAGGTCTCGTCCCACGTCTATGCCATCCAGGAAGACAGGGAGGGCGCCCTCTGGATTGGCTCGAAACAGCCCGGACTCTTACGCTTTGACCCTGATACCGGGGAAGCAGAGACCGTTTGGAGCGGATTAGACTTTACCTCCATCATCGAGGATCGGTCCGGGGTGCTATGGGTCGCGAGCCCGGAGGAAGGGTTGGGTCGCTACGAGCGATCCAGCGACACGTTCACGGTGTTTGAGCCCGAGTACCCGGCTCACATAATCCTGGAAGATCAAACTGGCGTCTTGTGGTTGGCGACGTGGGGTGGAGGCCTGGGCCGTTTTCATCGGGAGAGCGAGCAATTCAGCTACCTGCTTGCCGATGCAAACGATCCAAACAGCATAGACAACAACTCGGTCAGCACACTCTATGAGGACACAGCAGGGGTTCTCTGGCTGGGTTTCTATGGCAGCGGACTCGATCGATTTGACCGGGGGAGCGGTTCAAGTGCCGGACGGTTTGCTCACTACCAAAACGACCCGGGCGATCCCCACAGCTTGAGCACAAACAGTGTCACCGCCATTCTTGAGGACCGCTCAGGTGCGCTATGGGTGGGACACGAATCGGGCGGAGGGTTCAGCAAACTTGCGCGGGGAGCAGAGAGGTTAGGCCACTATCGCCACATCCCCGGCGATGCCAACAGCCTCAGCAGCAACCTGGTGACTTCGATTTTTGAAGATCAGGCAGGGGTTCTGTGGATCGGCACCTTTTCAGGGCTCGATAGTTGGGAGCGGACGACGGGTCAGTGGAGAAGCTACCGGCACGACCCCGACGATCCCGGCAGCCTGGCCCACAATTCGGTCCGATCGGTTTATGTGGACCAGGCCAACGTGCTGTGGGTTGGCACAGAGGGCGGGCTGGATCGCTTTGACCAGCAGAAGGACGGCTTTGTCCACGTCGGCTCGCCCGTGGTGATGTGGATGCACGAGGGGCCGTCGGGGACGTTTTGGTTGGCTACGAAACAGGGACTGTTCACCTTGGATCGAGATGCAGATGAACTGCATCTCGTTACGGAAGGCTATGCCTGGAAGATCATGGTCTACCAAGACCGGGCGGGTGTGGTCTGGATCGGATCTTCCGGGGATGGACTGGATCGCTACGATCCGGCAAGCGGCGAGTGGCGTCGCTACGAAAACGACCCGGACGATGCCCAAAGTCTGAGCAACGGCTTTGTCGAATCGATCCACGAGGATGCATCGGGCGTGCTCTGGTTTGGCACTCGAGCCGGGTTGAACCGCTTCGACCGGGATACGGAGACCTTTACCCAATACTGGGTCCGCGACGGCCTGCCCCACAATGCGGTCGTCGGCATCCTGGAGGACGAGACGGGACGGCTTTGGTTGAGCACCGGGGGCGGCCTGTCCAAGTTCGATCCACGGACCGAAACGTTCCAGAACTACGTTGCCAGTGATGGCTTGCAGGGCGATAGTTTTTGGAGGAACTCTTATTACCAGAGCCCTGGCGGCGAGATGTTCTTTGGCGGCGAAAACGGCCTCAATGCCTTCTACCCGGACCAGATCGCCGTCAACCCCCACATCCCGCCCGTCGTCATCAGCACATTCAGTCTCTTCAACCGGGTAGAGCGCACTGACCTGCGGCCCGGTGAGCAACTTGAGCTGACGTATGATGAGAATTTTCTCTCCTTCGACTTTGCCGCCCTGGATTACAACAATCCGGAAAAGAATCAGTACGCCTACCGGCTGGAGGGCGTGGACGAGGAGTGGGTGTTTGCCGGGACGCGCCGCCATGCCGACTATCCGAATCTGCCTCCTGGTGACTATGTCTTCCGGGTCAAGGGCTCTAACAGCGACGGCGTCTGGAACGAGGAGGGAACCTGGGTGCATATCAGCATCCAGCCGCCCTTCTGGGCGACCTGGTGGTTCCGAGGACTCGTCGTTCTCCTCGTTGCCGGCATTGCGTTTGCTGCCTATCAACAGCGGATGCGGAGCGTGGAGAGGCGCAGCCGCGAGCTTGAGCGGCAGGTTGAGCAAGAGATCGGCCAGCGCATGCGAGTCGAAGCGGCGCTGCGGCAAAGTGAAATGGAGCAAGCAGTGGCTGCCGAGCGCAGCCGCCTGGCGCGAGAGTTGCACGACGCTGTGACCCAGACCCTCTTTTCAGCCAGTCTCATCGCCGAGGTACTGCCCCGGCTGTGGGCCAAGGACCCGGAACGGGGGCGACAGCAACTGGAAGAGGTCCGGCTGCTTACCCGGGGCGCGCTGGCCGAGATGCGTTCGCTCCTGTTGGAGCTGCGCCCTGAGGCTCTGACCAAGGCCAAGATGGACGACCTGCTACGCCAACTGGGCCGGGCGATGACAGGCCGCACCGGCGTGCCTGTGTCGGTCGACGCCGAGGTGTTGTGCCCGCTGCCCGCCGAGGTTCAGGTCGCCCTGTACCGCATCGCCCAGGAGGCGCTGAACAACGCGGCCAAGCACGCCGAGGCCAGTCACGTGGCAGTGCGATTCCTCTGCAAAGCGGGCCAGGCGATGCTCACCATCGATGACGATGGTCGGGGCTTTCACGTCCTGAAGATTCCGCCGGAACGCTTGGGCCTGAGCATCATGGAGGAACGCGCATCTGCCATCGGCGCAGACCTGGAGATCGAAAGCCAGCCCGATCGGGGAACACAGATCCGCGTCATGTGGGCCGATACTGGCTCTCGAGCAACAGATCCCGAATGACGGTTGAGAAGGAGCACTCGATGGCTGAACCAAGCAAAATTCGTGTGTTGATCGTAGACGATCACCCCATGGTCCGCAAGGGGCTGGCCTCGTTCCTGCTGGTCATGGACGACTTGGAGTTGGTGGGTGAGGCCAGGGACGGACTGGATGCGGTACGCCGATGCGAACACTCGCTGCCCGATGTGATCTTGATGGATCTGGTTATGCCGGTGATGGACGGCCCGACGGCCATCCGCGAGATCCGCAAGCACTGGCCCGAGGTCCAGATCGTGGCTTTGACCAGTTTCCAAGAGGAAGACCTGGTGCACCAGGCCCTCCAGGCTGGTGCCATCAGCTACTTGCTCAAAGACGTCGGTGCCGACGAGCTGGGCGATGCCATCCGGGCGGCCCATGCGGGCAAATCCACCCTGGCCCCCGAAGCCGCCCAGGCGCTGATCCGGGCCAGCCTGTCGTCCGATGCCGACCCCGAGCCGGGCCACGACCTGACCCCCCGCGAGCGCCAAGTCCTGGCCCTGATGGTCGAGGGCTTGAGCAACCCGGAAATCGCCGACCGGCTGACTATCAGCCGGTCGACGGCCTCGGTGCATGTCAGCAACATCCTGTCCAAGCTGGGGGTCGCCAACCGCACAGAGGCGACGGCCCTGGCGCTGCGACACAGGTTGGTGCAATGATGCCCCAGACCTGACCCGTCACCTGCGTTAGTTCGGAATCATGCATCTGCATTAGGCCAAGATCGTGCAGATGCATAAGCACAATATCCCTCGGATGCCAGATGCGTCCGGGGGATTTTCCGTTTATACTGGACTCACAAAAGATGGAGGACAAAAGACCGATGCGAATCCTACTTGCTGACGACCAACCAAAAGTGCGGCTAGGGCTGAGGCTGCTCTTGGCGCAGGAGCAAGACATGACGGTGGTTGCCGAGGTCGCTGAAGCGCAGAGCCTGATGGCCCAGGTGAAAGAGACTCGACCCGACCTGGTCCTTCTCGACTGGGGCCTGCAAAAGGCAGCGGGGGCGGAGCAAGTGTCGGCTTTGCGACAGGCCTCCCCCCGACTGGCGGTCATTGTGCTCAGCGCGCTGCCGGGGGCAGAAGCATCGGCCCTGGCGAACGGGGCCGACACTTTTGTCAGCAAGGCCGATCCGCCAGAGAAATTGTTGGCAGCCATTCGCGCTCTGGCCTGAGGTGAGAGGAGGCAAAATGGGGAGAAA
Organism: Anaerolineae bacterium; assembly: GCA_050053615.1. Lineage (GTDB taxonomy): Bacteria > Chloroflexota > Anaerolineae > JAAYZQ01 > JAAYZQ01 > JASFTJ01. Next base: position 8,039 of record JASFTJ010000079.1, read on the forward strand.
CAAGGAAAAGGGGCAGAGAATGAAGAGGCAATCTGATCGTTTTCTTGGACTATTGATTGCCATCAGC
>JASFTJ010000080.1:0-8098 GCA_050053615.1 Anaerolineae bacterium
GGTCCCGCAGTTTTGACTTGCCGACCATCGCCCATCCACTCGACTTCCAATTGGGAAAAAAGGTCGAGTTGCTCGGGTACGATCTGGGCAGCACAGAAGCAACGGCGGGGGAACAGGTCGAGCTAACGCTCTACTGGCGAGGGCGCGGCGCGACCATCAAACCCTACAAGGTGTTTACTCACATAGGCGACGGCCAGCAGGCCCCACTGGCCCAGCACGACGGACCACCTGGGGAAGGCTGCTGCCCCACCAATAGCTGGCAGATAGGCGAAGTGGTGGAGGATCGGCATATCATTCCACTGCCCATTGAAATGCCGGCTGGCACCTACCAGTTGATAGTCGGCATGTACGATGAAGACCAGCGTCAACGCCTGAAGGTTGTTGATGCCCAAGGCCACGAACTTGATAACCAACAGATTCCCATCACAAAGTTTGTGGTCCATCCTGGCAGTACACCGACCCCCTCATGGCCGGAGAGGCCTTACCGCTTGTACCTGCCGGTGGTACAGGCTGACGGGTGAGAGGATACCCAGATTGTCGACCCGTTCCGGAGGCTCACCCCTCTATTTTGACACCTCACTCGGCAATTGGTATCACCAGGACGACGTGGAGGAAAGCATACATGCAAGCGCCGATCTACAAAGTTGGCCAGAATTATCTCTTTCGGCTGCCGCCAGGCGAGGATCTACTGGTAGGCTTGTATCGTGTGTGCCGAGAATACGAGATCGAGTTCGGCGTATTCCAGGCGATCGGCGCAGTCCGCAGCGCTACCTTGGGGCACCACGATCAGGAAAGCAGCGAAATACGGCGACAGTTCCTAGAGACCGGCCACGACCTGGTCCAGTGCAGCGGCAACATCAGCCCCCAGGGCGATAGCTTTTGCGTCCGGGCCAACGCCGTGTTGAGCGATGCTCAGGGACAAGTATCGGCGGGCGAGTTGCTGGCGGCCGAGGTGTTTGTCGCCGAGGTTGTTATCCAGGAACTGAAAGGCAGGCCCTTGGTTCGCGAGCTGGACCCAGAGACCGGTCTCTGGCTGTGGCCGGTGGTGTGATGGGGGAGCAGAAGAGCAAGGGAACAAGCCTGCAAACCAAGCCAACGCCGGAATCACAGCCGTTGCCTCTGCCCGGGGAAAAGAGAATCTATGTGCGGCAGATGTTTGGTCGCATCGCCCGACGTTACGACTTGATGAATCACCTGATGACCTTTGGTCGAGATCGGGTCTGGCGCCGCCACACCGCCGGCGAGGTTTTGCCCGCCCTCCCCGACCCCTCATCCACGGGAATGGTTCACCGGGGACGCATCCTCGATATGGCCACCGGCACGGGGGATCTTGCCTATGAGATGCTCCGCCAACGGCCAACTACCCAGGTAGTGGGCCTCGATTTTGTGCCTGAAATGCTGCTCCTGGCACGACAAAAAGCCAAGAACCCAGTGCCCGGTCCGGCACTCCCTGCCTGGGTGACCGGCGATGCGCTTGAGACACCCTTCCCCAAGGGGACATTCGATGCCGTAATAACCGCCTTCGCTCTGCGCAATGTGACCGACATCCCCGCCACCTTTGCCGAAATGGCCCGGGTAACACGTCCCGGCGGGCGGATTGCCTGCTTGGAGATAGCCAAGCCTCGCCTGCCGCTCTTCCAACGGCTGTTCGCCCTGTACTTCTATCGGCTAGTGCCAAGGCTAGGCGGGTGGATCACTGGTGAGCGAGCAGCATACACCTACCTGCCCCATTCGCTCACCGACTTTTTGACCCCTGAGGAGATCGCCCAAGTGATGCGCCGGACAGGGTGGCATGATGTACACTACCGACGTTTGATGCTGGGCACAGTGGCCGTGCACGTAGGGGTCAGGACCGCATAACCTCGAAGGAAACCATCGGACTTGACAGCTAAGGATTTCTGTCCCAACCTCCAACGAAAGGGGTCCTGCGCACGCTTGCCTGACTGGATGAGCGCATTTGCCAATGACGCCGAAAAATAGTACAATTGAGTCTGGAAAGGAATAAGGGGTATCTAGTGTTTGGACCATTCACCCCCGGGGATAGCTTCCGGGTATATCGCCTACAACGGAAGGGAACCTCCTTGGATTTGCAGCGGGGGCTCACAAGACCGCATACGCCCCTCTGGGAGGCCTACTTGGCCTTGCTGACTCAGCACGCCATGGGACAACCAACCTACGTCCTGTACGATCCCCATGACGGAGAGGGCTTTGTCCAGGTTCGCTACCGAGCTCATCAGGCTGCAGCTGACGTGACCTACCTGGCTCCTTCTTTGACGAGCAGCCACCGGGTATCCAATACCTGGTTCTATCTGCTCGATGGCGCGTGCATCGAAGCGGCAGGTCGAGGTATCCAGCGCGTGTTCGCTAGCCTAGCTGAGTCGAGCGCCGAGGTAGATATCTTTCACCAGGCAGGGTTCACGCTCTATGCCGGGGAGGTCGTCTACCGACTGGCCCAGCCCGAGATCCATCAACAGGGCGATAGCAGCCTGCCGCTGCGCCGATTACGCCCGGAAGACTGGCCGGCAGTGCAGAAACTGTGTGTGGCGGTCACCCCACAGCGGGTACGCCAGGCGGAAGGAGGCATCACCCTGGCAATGGGCCAAGAAAAAAACTGCCAGCGCTTCGTGCTGCCAGGAGAGAACGACAATGAGCTGGCAGCTGTGCTGAGCATCTGCATTGGGGAAACGGGCCATTGGCTGAGGGTGTTGATCCACCCTGAGGCAGGTACCCTAACGGAAGCGCTGGTCCGAGAGGGATTGGCCGTGCTGGATGACCATCCCGTCAGGCCAGCGTACTGCAATGTACGACAATATGAAGCCGGTATCCAGACTGGGCTGGAGGCTGCGGGATTCGAGCACTTTGACACGCGGGTGTTGATGGTCAAGCACACAGTAGCCTGGATAAAGACGCCAGTCCAGGAACTAGCGCCCGCCTTGAAGGGCCGCGCCGAACCGGTGCCACCGGCATATCGAATCGACGGCAAGCCCAAACTTGAAACATAAGACAGAATCCTGAACAGCGCGTAGAACTGAGAATGAATAAAAAGATAACCGATGATCTAGATGCTTTACTAGAGGTTGTACCTTCGAACATCCAGGAGACGCTTCGACAAGAGAACGACGGCGATGATCTGCTAGAGATTGTCCTAGATCTTGGACGTCAGCCCGAAGCACGCTTCCTGGAACATGAAAACTCTCTCAGCGAACGAGAAGTCACCCGCGAAGAGATCGACTATGTAGTGGAGCGGGTCAGCGAGTTCACCACCGACAATCGGGCCGGAATCGAGCGCACGCTGCATCGTATCTCCTGCATCCGCAACAGGCGGGGGGACATCGTCGGCCTTACTCTGCGCGTGGGCCGCGCAGTCTATGGCACCGTGGACATTGTCCGCGATCTGTTAGAGTCGGGCGAAAGCATCCTGCTCCTAGGGAAGCCTGGGGTGGGCAAAACCACCTTGCTGCGCGAGGCCGCCCGGGTGCTGGCGGAAGAAAAGCGCGTGGTGGTGGTCGACACTTCCAACGAGATCGGCGGCGACGGCGATATCCCCCATCCAGCCATCGGACGGGCGCGACGGATGCAGGTCCCGAAACCAGAGTTCCAACACGAGGTGATGATTGAGGCAGTGGAAAACCACATGCCCGAAGTCATCATCATCGACGAGATCGGCCGCGAACTCGAAGCCATTGCTGCACGGACAATCGCCGAGCGGGGAGTGCAACTGGTGGGCACCGCCCACGGCATCACCTTGGAGAACCTTCTCCAGAACCCAACGCTCTGCGATTTGGTGGGGGGCGTCCAGGCCGTAACGCTGAGTGACGAAGAAGCCCGTCGGCGAGGCACACAAAAGACCGTCTTGGAGCGAAAAGCGCCACCTACCTTCGACGCGCTCATCGAGATCAAAGACTGGCAACACCTGGTGGTTCATCACGACATTGCCGCTTCGGTCGATGCAATGCTTCGGGGACGCAGCCGAACACCCGAAATCCGCTACCGCGACGAGGAGGGCCAGGTGAGAATCGAAAAGGCAGCCCCCGTACCGTCGTCCAAGCGGGACGTAGGCACCATCCGGTCCACCTCTGCGCCCCGAGCCAAGCCCCCGCGACTGCTGCGGATCTATCCCTATGGCGTGAGCAGAAACCGACTCCGTCAATCCGCCCAGAACCTGCAGCTGCCAGTAGAACTGGTGGATGAACTGCGCCGCGCCGACATGGTGTTGACCCTCAAGAACTATTACCGACGGCGACCGCAACCCATCGCCGACGCGGAGCGACGGGGTGTGCCGATCCACGTCCTGCGCTCCAACACGGTCAACCAGATGGAAAGCTGCCTGGTCGATATCCACGGCCTAGATCTCGCCGACCTGGATCCCGTGGCGCTGGCCATGCGCGAGACAGAGGAAGCAATTCGCAAAGTCCTATCGGGCGCCAAATGGGTGGACCTCTCCTCCCAGAACTCGTATATCCGTCGGATGCAACACGAGTTGGCCCGCGACGCGAATCTCGTTTCTCACAGCTATGGCAAGGATCCCCAGCGACACGTGCGGATCTTTTCGACGCCACGACAACAGTGATCGGAGCCTCGAACGAAAGAGGATACGAGTCAGATTCCAATCGTACGCAGCTCCGAGGCTGAGCTTGCTGTGCAATCATTGTTCGGGAGAGACATCACAACATTTTGGTTAAGGAGGACCAAATGACGTACAAGTTCCCATCGGACGAGTGGATCAAGGCCATGATGAGAGAAGTCAACAGAAGCGAATCGTATCGCAAGGCAGCTGCCGACTGGGAAGGTGACTTTTATTTCATCACCGAACCAGGCCTCGGCCTGGTGGAGCCGGTGGTCCTGTACATGGACCTGTGGCACGGCAAGGCCCGGTCAGCCGGTGCGGTCGCCGATGAAAACGACAAAGATCCAGAGTTTACCATTCGGGCGCCCGTCAATACGTGGCGCCAAGTGATCGAGAAAAAGCTCGATCCGATCCGGGGCATGATCACAGGCCAACTGAAACTCTCAGGCACGATGAGCAAGATCATGCGCTACCCCAAGGCTGCTGCCGAACTGGTCAATTGCGCCACCAAGGTGCCCACCGAGTTCCCCAGCTAGCCGAGGATCTAGCTCCATGAACTCTGCCCGCTGGGCAGGCTAGAAAAATGCCGTTTCCAACAGTTGCAGGCCACAAGTGCCACTATGTACACCGGCGACTCGGGTCAAAAGCAGGGCCGCCGGTCGTATTCATCCACGGAGCCGGGGGAACCCATCAGCACTGGCTCTACCAGGTGCGGGACGTACCTCGCGTCCCAACCTATGCCCTTGACCTGCCGGGCCATGGCCGTTCCGAAGGACCCGGCGAGGCCAGCATCAACTCGTACAGCAGCTGGCTTATGGCCTTCCTCGACGCGGTCGACCTCGACCAAGCCGTTCTGGTCGGCCATTCGATGGGCGGAGCCATTGCCCTTGACGCGGCGCTGCGCTACCCGAGCCGGATAGCTGGACTTGGGCTGGTCGCTACAGGTGCTCGTCTGCGAGTGGCGCCAGCCATCCTCGAAGGCATCCTGCAAGATCAGGAAGAGGCAGTGCGCCTGATCTGCAACTGGGCTTATGGTCCAAAAGCCCCGGAAGAAACGGTGCAGCTGGGTCGCCGGCAAATGGGCGAGACGCCAGCCCAAGTGCTCCACGGTGATTTCGTCGCCTGCGACAGGTTCGACGTGCTGGGCCGTCTCAAAGAGATCAAAAGCCCCACGCTCATCGTGTGTGGCGCCCAAGACCGAATGACGCCGTCCAAGGACCCCGTCTACCTCCAGGACCACATCGCCGGGGCAACGCTACACTTGGTCGAGGGGGCCGGGCACATGGTCATGATCGAACAACCAGCAGCGGTGGTCGAGGCGCTGACCTTGTTTCTCAAAGGATTGAGCTAGGTCCGCTCTCGTACGCCCTCGGCAAACTCTGGAGGACAGGAACCGTATCGTCTTCCAGAAGGACGCGAGGTGCGCTGTACCTCACTTCCCGAGCAGATCCACCAAAACGGCCCGCGCAGCTGCCACGGCCCGCGCTCGATGGCTAATCCGATTCTTGAGATCCGGGGATAGCTCAGCCATCGTCTGCCCACCAGACCCCTCCACGATAAACACAGGATCGTAACCAAAGCCATGCTCGCCACGGGGGGCAAAGCCGATCTTGCCTTCGCAGGCGCCATCGGCAGTGTACACAGTACCGTCGGGCTGGGCCAGGGCGACCACACATCGAAAGCGAGCCGAACGCTGTTCCTCAGGGACATCAGCCAAGGCATCCAGTAGCTTGCGATAGCGATCAACGTCGCCGGCCTGAGGACCGGCGTATCGCGCCGAGTGGACCCCTGGCGCGCCGTCCAGCGCATCTACCTCCAGGCCGGAATCGTCGGCCAATGTCAGCAAACCAGAGGCCTGGGCGTAGGCCAGGGCCTTGATACAGGCATTCTCCTCAAAAGTGTCGCCCGATTCGTCCACTTGGAGCGTCATCCCCTCTCGCGCCGGAAAGGTTATTTGGACTGATAACCCAGCTAGGAGCTCCTGATACTCCCGCACCTTGCCGGGATTGTTCGTGGCAACCAAGAGTTTCGTCAATCTCCCACTCCTTCTGCAGAATCCGGCACCACTATACCATCGCCGACTCGAAACGCCAAATCCTTGCCGGCGATCCGCTATCCGCTACTGACAATTTGCCACGTCTGACCCGATTGGGGTACAATACGAACAGCAAAGAGGTGATACATGACCGGAGTAGAAAATCTTTTCAATTCCAGTGCGGGAAGCATCGCTGCCGTGGCTTTGGGACTGGCGTTGCTGGCGCTTGGTGGCGTCATCTTTTTGCTGGCCCGTCAACAGCGGCTGCTGGGCCAGTATCAAAACCTGATGACCGGCACCTCGGGCGGCAACCTGGAGGCGCTGTTGAACGACCACGTTGCAACCGTACATGACACGGCGGACCGAGTCGAGGCCGTCGGCAAGTTGGCCCGTCGCCTGGAGAAATCCGGCTACTACAGCTTTCAGCATCTGGGCGTCGTCCGGTTCAATCCGTTTCACGACACCGGCGGCGACCAGAGCTTTGCCATCGCCCTGGTGGACGGTCACGGGAACGGCGTCGTTCTTTCCAGTCTCCACGGTCGCGATGTGACCCGCGTCTATGCCAAACCCCTCGAAAAATGGGAGTCCACGTATTCCTTGACGGATGAGGAAAAGCAAGCTATCGCACTAGCCTATCAGAAACAGTCTTGAACCCACTGAAAAATGTGATCTCTGCGGAGACGGCTGCTCATTTTCAGGGCAGCCTGTTCTGGCGAGTTGACAAAACGACAGGGGGGTGCTATAGTAGCCTCCGCTTCCAAGGGCGCATAGAGCCTATTCCGTGTTGTGTAGAGCGCGAGACAGAAAAAGGAGCAGCCTGTGTTTGGACGAGAGAAAAAACCAGTCCCTCTGGACCGGATCGAAGTTCACATTGGCGCCACCGCGAAATTCGACGGGAACCTAGAATGCGACGGCGTCGTCAAGGTGGATGGTGTCTACCAGGGCAGCATCAAGACAGCAAGCAACGTCATCATCAGTGAGAAGGGACGAGTAGACGCCCACGTCGAGGCACAAAACGTATCAGTCTCCGGGCAGGCCAAAGGCTCCATCGTAGCCAAGGGCCGTCTGGAAATCCTGTCCACCGGCAGGGTCTGGGCCGACGTGACCGTGAGCAGTTTCCTGCTGGACGATGGCGGCAAACTGCATGGCGGGCTCAAAATGTTTGGAACTGGCCCCGAACCCGAGTCGTTCGAAGTGCCGCTCCCGGCCAAGGCCGCCATTGAGCCAGAGACCCTCCCGTCCGACGAGGAACCACCTCTCGCAGAGGACGAGTAGATCACCACACAGCAGCGCCCATTGGCTCCGACTGCAGACGGACGTATGATGTCCGGCAGCTCCATACTTGACCGTGGTCAGGAGCTTGTCAGCCCCCGGCGCCCTGTGACGGTATCGAGGGACAGAACCTCTGCAACGTTGTGACTCTTTGACGTCCCCGGCGAAACCACAACCAAGCATGATCCTACTCTACTTTTTCTTCTTTTTTTTCTTCTTCCTCT
>JASFTJ010000081.1:0-8095 GCA_050053615.1 Anaerolineae bacterium
CACGATCTGGTTGGCCGGGATGTCCAGGGTCACATCTTGCAGCGCGGCCTCCCCATTGTAGCGGAAGGTTAGATTACGGATGGCAAATTTGACTACCACTATCGTATTCTCCCGAGGTAGAGGCGGGCCCCCTGTGCTTGTCCCCCCATGTCGGTCCATCCCCAGGACAGCCGCATGGCGCCCGGGTGACCGGAGCCCAAGGGCTGTAGGGTATCGTGATTGTGGCCCAGCTTGTTGAGGGCCGATGTGTCTACCATTGGCGCCTCCGGCGAAAGCGGCTGCGAGTGATTGTTGCCACCACGTTCATGCTCAACACCAGCACGAGCAGCATCAGAGCTGTGCCGTATTGCACTTGCAGGGGCATCCCCGGCACTTGTGTAGAGATGACGTAAAGGTGGTAGGGCAGAGCCATTGTCTGGTCTAGGGGACTGCGGGGCAATTGGGGTAGGTAGAAGGCGGCCACGGTGAACAGGATGGGTGCGGTCTCGCCAGCTGCTCGTTCCAGGCCGAGGATGACGCCCGTCAGAATGCCGGGTAGAGCGTTTGGCAGCACCACCTGTCGGACGGTCTGCCAGTGGGTGGCGCCCAGGCTGCGACTCACCACCCGAAAGCGTTGGGGCACGGCCAGCAGGGCCTCCTCGGCGGTGGAGATGACCACGGGCAGGGTCATCAGTCCCAGGGTTAGGCTTCCGGCGACGATGCTAGTGCCCAGCTTTAGAAAGAGCACGAACAACCCCAGGCCGAACAGCCCATAGACCACTGAGGGGATGCCTGCAAGATTGATGATGGCCAGGCGGATGGCCCGCGTTAGCCAGCTATCGCGGGCGTATTCGGCCAGGTAGATGGCAGCGCCCACGGCGATGGGAATGCTGGCAATGGCCGTTCCAAAGGTAAGCAGCACCGTGCCAATGATGGCCGGCAGGATGCCCCCCTCCTTCATACCGTTACGTGGAAAGGAGGTCAGAAACTCCCAGTTCACCCCACCGAGGCCCTGGACGATGATATAGGCCACAAGCAGGACGATGGGCACCACGACCACCACGGCCAAGGCCGTCAGGATGGCAAAAGCGATTTTCTCACTGGTTTGTCGGGACATCGTTACTCCTTGGGCCCGCGGAGGGCGCTGAACATGGCTGAAACCACGGACACTCCCTTGGACGTTCTCTGTGTCTTAGCAGCGATCTCGTGGTTCACCCCATCAGTCGCCCACCCCGCCGTGGTCCACCTTTAATGATCACGGCCGACGCGATGGCGTTGATTAGAAACGTTACCACAAACAGCAAGATACCCACGCCAAAAAGCACATGATAGTGCGTGCTGCCCTGAGCCACCTCGCCCATCTCGGCGGCGATGGTGGCGGTCATGGTTCGTACCGGCAAAAAGAGAGCGTGCCATTCGTGGGGTATCCGTGCCGCGTTCCCGGTGACCATCATCACTGCCATCGTCTCGCCGATAGCTCGGCCGATGCCAAGCATGACAGCAATGATCACACCGGAGCGGGCGGCGGGCAGCGTCACCCGCCAGATGGTCTGCCAGTGGGTGGCGCCCAGGGCAAGCGCTCCGTCGCGATACTCTTTGGGCACGGCATCAATGGCGTCCTCGGCTACGCTGATGATGGTCGGCAGGGCCATGTAGGCCAGCATCAGTGAGCCGGTGAAGGCGGTCAGGCCGGTGGGTACGTTCAGTGTCTCGCGCACCAGTGGCGCCACCGTCACCATCCCCAAAAAGCCCAGTACCACCGAGGGGATGCCGGCCAGGATCTCGATGAGTGGCTTGAGGATCTCTCGCAGCCAGTTGGGGGCGAGCTCGCGGATAAACACAGCTGTGGCCAGGCCTAGCGGCAGGGCTATGATCACCGCCCCAGCCGTCACCAACAGCGAGCCCAAGATCAGCGGCCAGGTTCCAAAGAATTCTTCGTTCGGATACCACCGCTGACCGAACAGATTGCTCGGCGACGTTTCCCAAAAGGCGGGAGCCCCTTCCTTAAGCAGGAAGAGAAAGATCAACGCCACAAAGAAAATCGCCGAGAACCCGGCCACCCGGATCAACGTCTCAATAAAAAACTCTCGCCGCTGGGAAGTAAACGCCTTCATCAACCAACTCCACAAAAAAACTCGTTAATTCAAAGGGACAAAGCCTAATTCTCTCACGATCGCTTGGCCTTGTGGACCTAGGATCCAATCGAGGTAATCCTTGACTGTTCCCTGGGGCTCACCAGCAGTATAGATGTACAGCCCCCGGGCAATGGGATAACTTCCATTCTTGACCGTCTCCAGCGAGGGCAGCACATAGCCCTCGTCTGCAGTGGGAGCTACGGCTACCACCTTTTGATCGGGGGTCACGTATCCCAGACCGTCGTATCCAATGGCGTTTGGATTCTGGCGGACCTCGGCCGAGATCCCCTCCGACGAGGGCATGAGCAATGTGTCAGGGGAAAAGAGGGTCTCGTCGTTCTTGTTGCCTTGCCGCACCACTGTTTCCAGGAAAAAGACATGAGTTCCGCTGTTGGATTCGCGGGAGAGAAGAACGATAGGCCGATCTGTGCCGCCCACCTCCCGCCAATTGGTGATCTTGCCGGAGAAAATAGCAGAAAGCTGCGGGATTGACAGTGCATCCACCGGATTGCTGGGATGGATCACGATGGCAATGGCATCACCAGCGACTGTGTGTTCGAGTGGCTCGATGCCGTTGGCCTCGGCCTGGGCGCGCTCCTCATCCTTCATGCGCCGGGAAGCGTTGGCCATATCCACCGTGTTGTTGATCAGAGCGGCGATGCCAGTGCCCGATCCACCGCCCGTGACGGCGATCTGCACCTCTGGATGGATCTGCCCATAGGCCTCGGCCCAGGCCAAGGCCATGTTGACGATGGTGTCGGAGCCTTTGTTCTGGATGCTGACTACGGCCCCAGGAGTCTCCGCATCACCCATGTCAGCTTTCTGCCCGCAGGCAGCAAGACTGAGCAGCAAAGCCAGTACTAGCACCACCAAGCTCACTTTTTGTTTGTTGTTCACATCCCTCCCTGCCTTGGCGAAATCGACAAGAGCTGGGAGCGATTATATCACTTCCTGTCCTGCAGGTCAAAATGGCTCTTTGACTTTCGCTGTCTCTTGGCCAACCGCCAGCCAACCGACCCCAGAGGAAAGTGCCCGGCTGGAAGCGGCGTTCGACAAACTGTTTTCGACCCGCACCGGATTTGACGCCTTGGACTCTCGGATTGCCAAGACGCAGGTCAAGAAAGAGTCTCTGCTGATGGTGCTCAAACATCCAGAGATACCATTGCATAACAACCCAGCCAAGTTGGAAGCGCGTCAGCGGGTGAGGAAACACGACATCCAGGAGGAAAATCGGCCACCTGGCTAGACAAAAATCCGCCAGGTGGCTAATACCCTTTGCTCCGTACCTCGTGTATACTGAGGCGGGGCTGTCCTGGTCGTGAACATTGCCAGGACCGCGCTTACGTGGTAAGATAGTCGGCAGCACGAGGGTGACGGAGCGTTTCCTCGGCCAGGACCGACGACGGGGAGACACTGTTGAGAGGCAAACTCGGATGGGCAGTTGGGCTGTTGATGCTTGGGCTGCTGGCAGCGGCTTGCAGCGGTCTGACCGGCATGCCTACGTCCCAGTCGAGCGCAACCCCAGCCGACTCCCCGCGCCCCCAGCCGCGAGCCCAAGCCCCGACCGTCTTGGGCGTCGAATTCCGGCAGCTGACCATCGAGGATGGGCTCTCGCAGAGCACGATCAACTGTATCGTTCAGGACCGTCGGGGGTTCATGTGGTTCGGCACCCAGGACGGGCTGAATCGCTACGACGGCTACGATTTCCGGATCTATGAGCACGACGGCGACGATCCCCACGGCCTGAGCGCAAATTGGGTCGAGCACTGCTATCGAGATCGCCAGGACCGCCTCTGGTTCGTCACCGACGACGGCGTCCTCCACCGCTACGATCCCGCCCTCGACCGTTTCGACCGCTACCCGCTGGAGGTAGAGGACCCCCACCGGCAGGGCGCCGGCAACGTGCGCACCCTCCTGGGCGACAGCGCGGGCCGCCTCTGGATCGGCACCTATGGCAGCGGCCTGGTCAAGTACGACCCCGACCTGGATCGACTCGTCTACTACCGCGACGAGCTGGACGACCCGGCCCACGACAGCCCCCACGACAACAAAGTGTACACCGCCTACGTGGACCGCAGCGGGACCCTCTGGTTCGGCACCGGCGAGGGCCTGGTGCGCTACGACGCGCAGGATGAGTCCTTCGTCCGCTATCCCTACCGCGCCCAGGACGACGAGCCGCTGGCGCCCGACGCGCTGCGCAGCCCCTTCGTGACCAACATCTATGAGGACAACGGCGGGCGGTTCTGGATCGGGACCACCTACGGCGGACTGCACGAGTTGGACCGTGACACAGGCCACATCACGGCCTACCCCTTCAGCGCCGACGACCCGAACACCTTGTCCGGCAACACGGTCCGCACGCTGCTCGAAGATCGGGAGGGCAAGCTGTGGGTGGCGTCGGTGGAGGTCCGGGACAACGGGACCTTCGAGCGCTTGGGCCTGGAGCGCCTCGATCCCGAGAACGGCGAGATCGTGCGCTTTTCCGCTGACCCAGACGATCCATGCAGCCTGAGCCACGAGGCCGTGCTGCTTATGCACGAGGACCGGCAGGGCGCGCTCTGGTTCCACACTTTTGCCGGTGGCATCGACCGCTACGACCCGCAGACGGGCTGCTTCACCCATCATCAACGCGATCCCAACAATGCCCAAGCATTGAGCGATGACTCGCTCAACGTCATCTACGAGGACGAATCGGGCGGCCTGTGGCTGGGCACGGGTGCGGGCGGGATCAGCTTCTCTCACCCCACCTGGACTCGGTTTCCCGCCTTTGCCGTGGACGACGCGCCGCCAGAGCGGGAGAGCAACAACCTGGTTTTGCGCTTCCACGTCCCACCGGCCGGGATCGACGCCGACGGGCACGCCCAGCGCCTGTGGGTCTCGACCGGGGCCGGCATCAACCTGTGGGATCGACGCACGGGCGCGTTCACCTTTTACCAGATCGATCCCACGCTACCCGACATCATCACCTACGCCCTCTACGAGGAGGCCGAGGGCGCCCTCTGGCTGGGAGGCAGCATGGGCCTGTACAGGGCCACCCTCGCAGCCGGTGGCGAGATGGAGTTTACGCTCGTCCTGCCCCGCGTCTCGCCCCAGGTGGGCATCGTCTCGGCCATCCTTCCCGATCCGGCGAGTGACGACCTGTGGCTGGGTCTCTACCGGCTTGGGCTGGCCCGCTTTGACCCGGCTTCCGGCGAGGTGGTCCGCACCTACGAGGCCGACCCGGCCGATCCCGGCAGCCTAAGCGACGAGACCATTGGAGGTATCTTTCAGGGCCGCGACGGGGGCCTCTGGATCGCCACCGGCTCGGGGCTGGATCGCTTTGACCCGGCCACCGAGACCTTTGTCTACTACCGCCACGACCCCGACGACCCCGCCAGCCTGAGCGACGCCGAGGTCCACTGGGTCTACGAAGACGCGAGCGGCGTCGTCTGGAGCGGCACCAACGGCGACGGATTGCAGCGCCTTGACCCCGACACCGGCGCCTGGGCCCACTACCGCGAAGAGGATGGCCTGCCCAACGACGTAGTCTATGCGGTCCTGCCCGAGCGGCAGGCAGGCGTGGATGCGCGTCTGTGGCTGAGCACCAACCATGGCCTGTCCCGCTTTGACCCCCACGCCGAAACCTTCAGGAACTATACCCACCGCGACGGCTTGCAGAGCAACGAATTTAACTGGCAGGCGGCCTACCTGGCACCCGACGGCGAGATGTTTTTTGGGGGCGTAGACGGCATCAATGCTTTCTACCCCGACCAGATTTGGGACGATCCCTACGCGCCGCCCGTGTATGTCACCGGCCTGTTCCTCGCCAACCAGCCGGCCGAGGTAGGGGCCGATGCCGTGCTCCAGCGCTCCGTCGAGGTCGCCGAATCGGCCCGGCTGTCCTATCGTGACCAGGTCGTATCCTTCGAGTTCGCCGCCCTTTACTATGCCATGCCCGAGATGGTGCAGTACGCCTACAAACTCGAAGGCTTTGACGAGGACTGGATCACGGCCGGCAAGCGGCGCTTTGTCACCTACACCAGCCTGCCGCCGCGCGATTACGTCTTTCGGGTCAAGGCGGCCAATGCCGACGGCGTGTGGAACGAAGCGGGCGCCTCGCTGCCCCTCACCGTCGTGCCGCCGCTGTGGGCGACCTGGTGGTTCCGGGGAGTGGCGGCCGTGCTCGTGGCCGGCGCCGTGGCCGCCGGCTACCGGCTTCGCGTGCGCAATGTCGAGGCTCGGGCGCGGGCGCTCGAACAGCAGGTGGCAGCTCGGACCAAAGAGTTGGCGACCCTCAACGCCGTGGCCCAGACCGCCAGTCAATCGCTGCACCTGGACGACATGCTGGCCGCCACCCTCGACACGGTGCTGGAACGCCTCGGGTTCAAGTCGGGGACCATCCACCTCAAGGATGCCGAAACGGACGAGTTGGAGATGATCTATCATCGCGGGCTGTCCGCGGCCTTTCGGCAGGCAGTGGCCCGAGGCATCATTGCCGCCCAGGCTGCCGAGTCAGGCCGCCCCATCATCATCGAGGACCTGGCCGCCGAGCCAGATGCTCCCAGCAAAGTGGTCCAAGAGGGGTATCGTTCTATAGCCAGCATCCCCTTGACATCGAGGCAGGAAGTGCAAGGCGTCTTGACGGTCGCCAGCCGCCAGGTGCACCATTTCCGGCAGGAACACGTTGATCTGCTGCATTCCATCGGCCATCAGATTGGCGTGGCTGTCGAGAATGCCCGGCTCTTTGAGGGCACCCAGCGCCGCCTGGCCCAGATCACGGCCTTGCAAGAGACCTCGACTGCCGTGGCCAGTACGCTGGAGCTCGACGAGCTGTTGACCCTCATCATCCGGCAGGCTACAGACCTCGTGGGGGCCGAGGGCGGCATCCTCAACCTGGTGGATTGGGAGCGGAACGAGGACGAAGCCGTTGCTTGTGTTGGTTGTACTATGCCTGTGGCCGGTCGCCGCGCCTCGCTGACCCAGAGCCTCTCCGGCTGGGTCAGTCTCCACAACCAGCCGGTCATATCCAACGAGATCCACAGCGACGAGCGGGTGCATCACTCAGGGCTGGTTGACTTGGAACAGGAAGCTGAACGGCCGATCCAGAATGCGGCAGGCGTGCCGTTGAGCATCAAGGGCCAGGTGGTGGGCAGTCTGATGGTCGTGGACAAGGACGAGGGCCGGGGAGAATTTGTCCAGAGCGACATCGACTTGCTGGTTGCGTTTGCCAACCAGGCCGCAACGGCCATCGAGAACGCCCGTCTCTTCCAGGCCGAGCAGCGGCGGGCCGAGCAGTTCCGCGTCATCACCGAGGTTGGGCACCGTATCACGTCGATCTTGAACATCGACCAGGTGCTGGTCCAGATCGTGCGGCTCATCCAATGCTCGTTCGACTACGATCACGTGGGCATCGCCTTAATCGATGCCGCCGAGGCTACCTACCAGGTCGGTGCTGGCGAGCTATGGGACGATCCCGACTTTGATTTCAAGCCCAAGCAGCTACGGGTGGGCAAGGAAGGCCTCACCGGCTGGGTCGCCGGTACAGGGGAGCCCATTCTGGTACCCGACGTCCGTCAAGAGCCGCGTTACGTCTGGATGGAGGGCAGCCAGACCCGCTCCGAGATCCTGGTGCCTATCAAGGTCAAGGGCGAGGTCATCGGCGTGCTCGATGTCCAGAGCAACCGCCTGAATGCCTTCGATCAGAGTGACTTGGCCCTGCTCCAATCGCTGGCCAACCAGGCGGCCGTCGCCATCAAGAACGCCCAGCTTTTCGAAGGCGAGCAGCGCCGGGCCGAGCAGTTCCGCGTCATCAGCGAGGTGGGCAGCCGCGTGGCGTCCATCCTCACGGTGGAGGAGCTGCTGGACCAGATGGCCCGGCTGATCCAAAAAGCGTTTAGCTACTATCTCGTCGAGATCGGCCTGGTCGAAAACGGAGAGTTGGTCTTTCGAACGCGGGCCAGCCGCTACGACGAGCGCCCGTTTCGGATTTTCCGGCTGCCTGT
>JASFTJ010000082.1:0-8046 GCA_050053615.1 Anaerolineae bacterium
GGAACGGAGCATCAAGTTGACCACGTTCTGGATAGGGATGAGCACTCCTTGCTTGCCGGTCAGACCGCGCTGGAGACAGGTCTCGAAAAAGCCTTCGATCTTTTCGTTGAGGCCCCCGATGGGCTGGATGTTGCCCTGCTGGTCTACCGAACCGGTCACGGCGAAGCCTTGATTGAGAGGCAACTCACTCAGACTGCTGAGTAGCGCGTAGAGTTCTGTCGAACTGGCGCTGTCGCCTTCGATCTCTTCGTACATCTGCTCGAAGGAAATGGAAGCTGAGAGACTCAGGGGCATATTCAGGGCGTACTTTCCGCCCAAATAGCCGGTCAGGGTGAGCAGGCCCTTGTTGTAGATGCGACCGCTCAACTTGGCTTCGCGGTCCAACGAGACGATACCCTTCTTGCCAGTGTAGGTGCGGACGGTGATCCGACCTGGCTTGCCAAAGGCATAGTCTCCGAGGGACAGCACCGAGAGACCGTTGATCTGGCCGATGACCTCCCCTTCGACGTCTACCCGAATGGTGCCTTCGTCAATCAGCTCTTGGATTCGCTCTTCGGCCCGGTTGGCGCGGTAGGTCTTTTGGTCTATGGCCTTCTGTACGTCATCAACCGTGGTGTGCTCTCGACCTGCGCGCTGAGCCCAAAAGCTCGCTTCGCGGATCAGGTCAGCTATGTCGCCAAAGCGGGTGGTCAGTTTCTTCTGATGCTCGGCCAGGCGGGACCCGTATTCGACCACTCGCGCCACGGCCTCGCGTTCGAAGGGCGGTAGCTCCTCCTGATGGCAACGGGCGGCGATAAAATGGGCATAGTTCCTGCAGGTCTCGGGTGTGCGGTCGAACCTGGTGCCAAAGTCGGCTTTGACCTTAAAGAGCTTGCGGAAATCCTCGTCGTGTTCGTAGAGCAGGTAGTAGACCATCGGGTCGCCGATGAGCAGCACCTTCACGTCGAGACGGATCGGTTCCGGTTCCAGCGTCACTGTCGACACCACTTGCAATTGCGCGCCCATCTCCTCAGTGCGGATCTGGCGATTCTTGATGGCCCGCTTGAGGGCGTCCCAGGCCAGGGGGTTGGTCAGCAGCCCGCGCATTTCTGCGATCAGATAGCCGCCGTTGGCCCGGTGCAGACAGCCGGCTTTGATCATGGTGAAATCAGTGACCATGGCGCCGAACTCGGACCGGTGTTCGATGCGGCCGATTAGGTTGCCGTAGGTTGGGTTGGGCTCAAAAATGACCGGCGCACCCTCCTGCCGGCTATGATCGACGATGACGTTGACCTTGTAACGTCTCAGCAGGGCTTCGCGTTGCCCGGCCTGTACCGCGGCGGTCAGCCCTTCCGCGGGCTTCTCTTCCCGGCTCTTGAACCCCTCGACATTATCCACGATATCGGTGTGGACGGCGTCCAAGTATTCCGGAACCTCTTCCAGGTGACCATACTCTTCCTTTAATTCCTCAATGAGGTGGCTTACGGCAAAGTCGGCAATCTCCCGGTCAAAATCTTGGAGGCGGCGCTTGGTCTTTTTTTCCAGATCACGAATCCTGCGCATTGCCTCGGCCATCTCGCTCTGGAGTGACTGCTGACGTTGCTCGATGTCCTTTCGCGCCTCCTCGTCGAGTTTCTGGTAGGCTTCGGGCGTGAGGACCTGTTCATCGAGCACGGGAGCGATGCCCATCCCCATGGCCGTCTTCATCAGGGTGAAGCCTTTCTCGTTGACCTTGTGCTCTAGGCGCTCGAATTCCTCATTGCGTTGCTCCTGCATCTCGCCGACGATTTCTTCCTTCTGCTTTTCATAGTCCTCGCTCTCAAAGGCGCGAGGGAGCTCGCGCAGCAGATCGTGTACCAGTTCTTCCATGCTGCGGCGGAATTTGGCCGCTACACCAGGCGGGAGGGAGATGGCATTGGGCTGGTTCGAGTCGTCAAAGTTATAGACATAAATCCAATCTCTGGGAACTGGCTGGTCGGCTGCAATGCGATTCAGAAAGGTGCGGATCGTCGTGCTCCGCCCGGTGCCGGTAAAGCCCAAGGCATAGATGTTAAAGCCAAAGCTGGCGATGCCTACCCCAAAGTCGATGGCGTGTACGGCTCGCTCCTGGCCGATGATGGACACCTCACCGGGCAGCGATTCGGTGGTTTCAAAGTCGAACATGGCAGGGTCGCAAGTATTCCACAGTTTGCTTGCTGATAGCTGTTTGGGTTTCTCAGTCATTCACTTTGCTCCTTTGCTTCCCAGGGTGGTAGATAGGGCAGCTCTGTATTCAGTCGTGATGAGTGACACGGCATCCGGAAACCTGGGGATACCGGCGGACAGGATTATAGCTCGAAATTGGAGAATTGGCAATTGGAGATTGTGAATTCGTTCAGCGCCGGCGCCTGCCAAGTAGGGCCGGATTCCAATCCGGCCACAACCTGACGGGTTAGAAACCCAACCTACTCGTCGACCACGGTTTAATGGGGTGCTACCTGCCGAACCACAGCCACCAGAGATGCCGGCGCAGCTGGATCCACAGGTCGCGGATTTGCCAGCCTTCCCGGTCGCTGGGCGGCGTGGCGCTGTACTGAGTACGGACAAAGGCGTCAGTCAGTTGTTCTGCTTCCCTCGGCGCCTCCGCGCCGGCTGTTCTGACTAGAGACCAGCGGGAGTCCTGTCCCCGGTCGCGGAGCATCCTGCCCAATTCAGCACTGTACTCTCGAGGAGTCTGGCCGTCGCGTAAGGGTTGCCCCAGCCGAGCGCCCCAGCGGAGAAATCGCGCCTGGCGCTCGCGGATCAGTTCACTGGCTGCGACTTTGCCCAGCTGGCGTGGCCGCCAGATCCAAATGATCACGGCCAGCAACAGGACCAGCACACCACCTGGCACAGCCAATACCCACGGGACATGCTGCCACCCGTGCAGCGAGCGGGTAGGTAGGGGAGGTACTGTAGGGCGGGGCAGCTCTTTACTGCCGAGACGCGTCAGCGCGGGCCTGCCAGCCGTCGGCTCAAACTCGACCCAGCCAATGGCGTCAAAGTAGACCTCGGCCCAGGAGTGGCCGTCTTTTTCGACAACGACCCAGTGGCCCTCGTCGTAATCGTAGGCGCCCAGAGTATAACCGATAGCCAGGCGCGCTGGGATTCCGACTGTGCGGGCCATGACTACCATCGCTGAAGCATAGTAGTCGCAATAGCCCTCTTGCTGATCAAAGAGAAAATAGTCCACCAGATCCCGGTCGGTGGGTGGCTCGGGCAGATCGAGGGTGTAGGGGTAGGCCCGCAGATAGGTCTCGAGGGCCCGCGCCTGATCGTAGCGGGTCTCGGCACCGGCGATGATTTCTTGGGCCAGGTCCCGTACGCGCTGGGGGACTGTCTCTGGCAGGGCTTGGTAGCGCTCGGTCATCTCAGGGGGGAGGTAGGGGGATGCCTTGCGCAGGTCCGCGGTCAGAGGTTGGGGCGGACGCGAGACAACGGTGTATCGCTCGGCCGGGCTGCTTGCCTGTGCCAGGTCGCCCGGACCGCGCCACCAGCCTTGTATGGTGTGATCGAGGCGCAGTGGCGCGTTGACGGCGTACAAGGAAGATGCGCCGGATCCAACCGGTTCGAAGTGTTGGATCAGCTCAAAACCCGGCGGCAGGCTTGGGTCGAGCGGCTGGTTGGCGGGGAGGGTTCGCTCTTCCAGCGGTCCATTCTTCCAACCCTGGCCGGTGTAGGTGTCGTAGGTCGCGCCACGCCAGTAGCGCGGGGGGAATTGACGCTCAACCACTGCCAGTTCGTCTGGTCCGGGCCGGGGCGGCGGCGGATCGTTGGTGGAGACGTACATCACAATCGTCTCTTCCAGTTCCGGCTTGCCGCCAAGCAGGTGTGCGCGGGGCAAAGAGCCGCCAGACGCCCCGCTGGCTGCGCCGCCGGGTTGGATGGGGCCGAACAGCTGCTCTGAGGTTCGCTCTGCCGCCGACCATGGGCCGTCCAGCAACTTCCAAAAGAGATCTCTCACCTGGCTAGGATGGACGACGGGGAAGAGGGTAGCGAGTGCGAGGACGAGTATGAGTGCAGGGGTTAGGGCAAAGACCAGTTCCAAACCCAGATCGCCCGGATAGTCGGTGTTGGTCTGGTGCCAGTGTTCACGGCGGGTCCAAAGGTGGCAGATGGCAATGAGCCATAGCATGCAGAATAGGTAGGTCATCAGGTAGAATGTGGAAGCGCCCCCGCGGAAAAAAGAGATGCTGGTCATTGCCACTCCGCTGGGCAAGAGACCGACCAGTGCGGCTCGCCGCCGGTAGATTTGCCAGACGGCGAAACAGCCACAGGCCCAAGCCAGGAGAGAGGCTAGCAGTACAAAGACAATGGGATCTTGGGCCGGACTCCCGTCGGCGAACGTCTGGCTCCACCACCACAGACGGACGCCCAGATCGGTGAGCCGTTGCCAGATGAATCCGGCTGCATCGGCAAGAGGCAGCGGGTAGGACATCACACCCTGGCGCCAGAGACGCAGCCAATCGACCGCGTAGGTGACCTCGGTCCACACCAGGGCAGGCGGCGGAAACAGCCTCCCGACGACGATCACGACGAGGCCGCTGCCCAGAACCCCGCCCGCGACAGTAGCGCCCTTTGCTGTTAGCCGCGAGCGTGCGAGTCTCAGGCCGACAATGACCGCCAGGATCGTCAGGGTCAAGAGGCCTTGCGTGCTCAAGGCCTTGTTATCGGTGACGATTGCGGCCGGTGGGCAAAGAAGGGCGGCCAAGCTCAGGAGCAACGGCGGCCATCCCTCACGTGGACGGAAGTGGTTCACCAGCCGGAGCAAAAAAGGAAGCATCGCAGGCACCTACCGATCGACCACGATGACCCGGCCGGTGCCGGGCAATACCTTGAGCTCTGGCGGACCACGCTGCTCGTGTTCCACAACGGGTGTGAAGGGCATCCCTTTGCTGATGCGGTGGCTGGGTACACCCAATTCGGCCAAGAGGCCGATCATGGCTTCCACGTTGTTTCTGTCCTTTCCTGCCTGGCCTTCCTCCCGAAACGAGTCTGGATCGAGAAGCAGAACGGTAGGCGCGACGCCGCGGCGCATCGGTGGCAAGAGACCCGCCAGCCAATCGGGGTTACAGGAGGGAGTAATGATGGCGAGTGTCATTCCGCGGCCCAGGTTGCGATCCATCTCGGCCAGGATGCGCGCCAGAGGCCAGTGACCGCCGGCCCGCACAGTCGCTAGGGCCTGGAGGATGCGCCACTGGTGGGCCTTGCCTTTCTGGGGCTGGACGATGGTCGGCAGAGGCTGAGGAGCGGGTGCTTCTGGGGAAGCGGTGGTTCCATACGCGACCAGTCCAACAGCGCGATTTTGGCGTAGGATTCGGTCGGCCAGGGAGGCAGCCAGGATGACGCCGTACTCTTCTGTGGACTCTTCGTTCTCTCCTGCCTGCACCCCCGCGTCCATATCGAGGACGATCCACAGGTCGCCCGAGGGCTCCAGATCGAAGGTTTTGACCATAAGTGTATCCAGGCGGGCTGTGGTTCGCCAGTGGATGCGATTGAGGCTGTCGCCAGGGAAATAGTCCCGCACGCCGGCGGCGTTGGTCGTCACATCCAAAGCCCTTTGACTGGTGCGCCCGGATCCGGTGGCTGCGCCCTTGGGCAGACGGATGGTCGGCAGATGGACGATAGGGGGATAGACAAGGATCGATTGCGTTTTCGCAAGCTCCAGCACGACCTGAAAGAAACCGAGCGGATCTCCGGTTTGTGCTCGCCAAGGCCCCAGTGTAAAGAGCCCGCGCTGGCGGCAGATGCCTTGAGTGCGCCAGCGGATCGTTTGCTGCCCGCTGACGCTGCGCACCGAGCGGGCTGTGTATCCGGGCAGATCTGATTGATCATCGATCTCTACCCATAGCGCAGGGAGCAGGGAGTCATTACGCAGGGAAAAGCGTTCCTCCAGCATATCTCCCACGTGGACCCAACCGTAGTACTGTTCGCGGGTGAGGCTCAGCTTGACTGCCAACTGTTGCGTCCATAGGTAGCCCAGACCCAGCATTCCTCCAAGAGTGATCAACACAGCAACCCAAGCTCTGCTGGGAACAATGATCTGCAGCAGAAGTGGAATGGCGAGCAATCCCAGGAGCCAGCGTTTCTTTAGTTGGATGGTCACCTGAAGCATCTCCTTATTCACAATTGAAAGTATACCAGAATTGACTGCTTTCGCCAAGGGCGTACTTCAGGGCGTTTGCTCCTATGCTTTCCATGCACTTTGGGTAGCTCCGCACTTGACCGTGGTGACTGGCAATGGGCCATTCTATCGCCCAGCTAGGCCATGCATGTAGGGCCGGATTCCAATCCGGCCACAACCTGGCGGGTGAGAAACCCGCCCTACTCGTCGACCATGGTTTAATGGGGTGCCACTGCAACTTTGCAGCAGATCTGGTTTTGGACCCCTTCGGAATTGACACTATGCTGGCCTCAAGGTATAATTGGGCGCTATTTTGCAAGAGTAGGAGTGGGAAACGTGAGCATTAATGATCAAGTTTCGCTTGCCGACATCTCGCCAGGCCAAGAACTGAAAGGCACGGTCAAAAAGGTCACTCTGTCAGGGGCGATCCTGGACGTGCGCGCTCAGGTTGATGGTTTGCTGCACATCTCGGACCTGGGCAAAAGACGGGTCACCCGTGCGTCCGACGTGCTGAGCAAAGGCGATGAGATTACCGTCTGGGTCAAGAGGGTGGACTTGAGTGGTGGTCGCCTCAGCTTGACTATGGTCAAGCCGCCTCAATTCTCTTGGAACGACCTGAAGCCCGGACTCAAGATTGAGGGCAAGGTTGTACGCCTGGAAAAGTTCGGCGCGTTTGTGGATATTGGCGCTGCGACTGATGGCCTGGTTCACATTTCAGAGATGGATACCAAGCGGGTCAACAAGCCATCGGACGTCGTTTCCGAGAACGAGACGATCAAGGTGTGGGTCAAGGACGTGGATCGAAAGTCGAAACGCATCAGCCTGACGATGCTGGAGCCGCCTGAGGTCGATATCCGCGCCTTGGAACCGGACATGGTCTTGTCCGGCAAAGTGGTACGCCTAGAGAGCTTTGGTGCTTTTGTCGATATCGGCGCCCGGCGCGATGGGATGATTCATGTCAGTGAGATGGGACGCGGCTACGTTGGCAACCCTTCCGAGATTGTCTCCGTGGGCGACCAAGTCGAAGTGCGTGTACTAGAAGTGGACCCGCGTCGGGGGCGTATTTCGCTCAGCATGAAAGACCTACCGAACGTCGACTATGCCACCGAGGAAGAGGACATTCCCTCTTCCATGGAGCTGGCCTTGCGCGACGCGCTGGAGGAACAAGGTGTCCAGTTGCCGGCCCAGCAGCGAAAGAGGCATTCCAGGCAAGGCCACCATCAGGTGCAAGAGGAGATAATTGCGCGCACGTTGCGCACCCATAATGACTAGCTGGCAGCAGCTTTCCAGTTTGAGCACGTCCAAAGAGCCCCTTATCCTCTGGAGAAGGGGCTTGATTGTTGGACGGTTCGTTGCGGGGAGGGCAGAATGATCGCCTTTGTGTTCAGTGGCGGCGGCAGTCGCGGAGCGATGGAGGCAGGCGGCGTCAGAGCGCTCTACGAAGCGGGCATCTATCCAGACTTGGTCGTGGGCAGCTCCGCCGGGGCGATGAACGCTGCGTTCCTCGCCATCGATCCATCCCCAGCAGGCGCCGAGCGACTGTGTAACATCTGGCAAGGGGTGAGGAACCGGGATATCGTTCCCGGCAACCTGTTTTCAAAAGCTTGGCGGCTGCTCACTGGCAAACCCAGCATTTTTGCCCAGGAGCCGCTCAGAGACTTTATCCGGAAGCACATCCCGCCGGGCATGGAGACCTTTGGCGATCTGCCGTCCAACATAAGACTCTACATAACGGCGGCCAATCTGCAGACAGGCGCTTTGTATCTCTTTGGCCAAGATCCCAGCGCCTCGCTCCTGGGCGCGGTGCTGTCCAGTTCGGCTTTTCCGGGTGGCTTCCCGCCTGTACAGCATGGTCGCTGGCAATACACAGATGGGGGGGTGATCGCCAACGTGCCCATTTCTGTGGCGATTGAAAACGGGGCCAA
>JASFTJ010000083.1:0-8022 GCA_050053615.1 Anaerolineae bacterium
CCTGCTGGCGCTTGGCAAACGTTCCAGGCTGTGCTATACTCGAGCAGAAAATGGACAAAACGAGCGCGTCAGCATTATGCACAGTCATCTTGAAACGGGGCCGAGAGAAACCGATCCTCAATCGGCACCCCTGGATCTTTTCCGGGGCAGTGCACCACATCGCGGGCGAGCCGGAGAACGGCGACTTGGTCCGCGTAACCGACAGCCACGGACGGTACTTAGCCACCGGCTATCTTAACCGGCGTTCCCAGATCGTCGTCCGGCTGCTCACCTGGAATGCGGATGAAGCGGTGGACTCTACCTTTTGGCGTCGCCGCCTGGAGCGCGCCATCGCCGGACGTGTGCGCTTGGCCGAGGACCCAACCACGGACGCCTACCGCCTGGTCCACGCCGAAGCCGATGGTCTGCCAGGTCTCATCGTAGACCGCTATGGCGAATGGCTGGTAGTTCAATGCCTAACCCAGGGAATGGCCCACCGTCGGGATGAGATTGTGTCCCTGTTGGCCGAACTCACATCCCCGGCCGGCATCTATGCCCGCGACGACGCCGCCGTACGACGCAAGGAAGGATTATCGCTAGAGACCAGTCCGCTCTGGGGTGCAGAGCCGCCCGATCGGTTAGAGATCGTCGAGCACAAGCACTGCTTCCTCGTGGATGTCAAACGAGGACACAAAACCGGCTTCTACCTCGACCAACGCGAGAACCGCTTGCAGGCTGCCGCCTTTTGCGCCGGTCGCGACGCGCTGAACGCCTTTGCCTACACCGGCGGCTTTGGAGTGTACGCCGGTCGAGCCGGGGCGCAGTCGGTGGTCAATGTGGATACTTCTGCTGAAGCCCTGGCTCTCGCCAAAGAGAACCTCGCCCTCAATGGCTGTGCACCCCAAGAAATGGTAGAAGGGGATGTCTTCCAGGTGCTCCGCCGCTACCGCGATGAGGCCCGCACCTTTGACGTGGTGATCCTCGATCCGCCCAAGTTCGCCGCCACCCAGGCTCAGGTGATGAACGCCAGTCGCGGCCACAAGGACATCAACCTGCTGGCCATGCAACTGCTGCGCCCCGGCGGGTTCCTGGTCACCTTCTCTTGCTCCAGTCGGGTGAGCGCCGATCTCTTTCAAAAGATCGTCTTTGGCGCCAGTGTGGACGCTGACCGCGATGTGCAAATCCTCCAGCGATTGTCCCAAGGTCCAGATCACCCCGTACTCCTCACCTTTCCCGAATCAGCATACCTCAAAGGGTTTGTCTGCCGCGTCTGGTAGCTCCTCCCCCTCGCCCCATGCTTCACTTACTCACCCGAAATCGACAGGCCGGATCGCCCATGGCGATACAGGCTACCTCTTCCACCAGATGTTTCTGATCAGTGGCCCACTCCATCATCTCGGAAACGATGGAGGCCGGAATGTAGCACACCGGCTTGCTAATCGGCTTGTTCTGCTCCGTATGGCGCCGCGTGATCTCGGCGCAGTAGGGGCAATCGGCGATTGACAGGAAAAAGGCATCGTCCTTCTCCTCAAGGCGATAGGACGCACCGTACATATCTTCACCCTGCTCGACAAGCTTGTCCAGCACGAGCTGCATCCGCTTGGCAGTGGGCAGCAGCTTGAGGGCCATCCCGCTCACAGCAAATTGGGCGGGACGCTGTCGTCGAAGCTCAACCGCACCCAAACGGCCACCGCGCAAGAAAATGGGACGAGCCCCACGTGCGCCGAAAATCTCATAGATGTTTGCCAGCAGCGTAGAGTATTCTTCCACCGTAATACTGGGGCTATCATCCATAGGTGGAACATTGTCCACATACTCTAACAGGCCAGCCTGGCGCAAGAGCATGATCAAGCTACGACGCCCCATCATGTCGTCCACCTGGGTGAACAGAATACTCAACAACATTGAAGGAATCCGCTTCTCTGCCATGAGTGCCTCCTTTCAGTCTTGATCTGCGACTTGCTAGATTATACCACAAGTCTCACGATTTGTCTCATCCGAGTACCCAAATCCAATTGGCTGTGGTATAATGCCTATGTCTAGCATGAGGTTTGGCCAGGGTGAAGAAAACGGCACAACTGGATTCTAGGCGCAAGCTGCCCGGCCCTGAATGGATCGGGCTAAGAGAGCAAAGCCTTGAAAGACTATAGAACAGCCCCAAGGGCTTGACACTTCTAGTCCGACGGCTTTTGCGGAGCACCCCGGAGCAGAGCAAAGTGGGCAGCCTCGGGCTTGCGGCGACCGGAAAGATTCCAGTCAGGTGCTTTCTCATCAGCGGCCCAGCCTCATGTCCAGAACATGACGGGGGCAAAACACATGAAAAAGCTGCAGGATGTTGTGCGATCGATTCTGAGCCAGCCCACGCCGGACGACCTTGTGGCGCTGCAGGGCGCGTTGCTGGCCTTCGACCGGCGGAGCGTAGCGGTGGAGCGAGCACTGGACATCGCTGGGCACTTTCACACCTATTTGACCGAACTGCAAAGCAAGATCGCAGCCCGCGACTATAGCGAGCTGGCCTCGCGGCTGGACATCGGCGCGGTGGGTTCGGTGGCACTGGAGAACCTGATTGACACAGAAGGAGAACATCTCTGGCAGAGATTTCTCTTGGGCGGCCTGGGCGAGGCGCTGATGGTCGCCGCCAGCCGCCAGTATATCAAGGGCTGGCAAGTCGAGACCGGACTGGTTCATACCCGCGCCGCTTGGTACCTGACCGAGGCGCTCTGGCGTGCTTCCGCCGACATGCAGCCTGACCTCGCATCAGAAAGACGTTGGCAGGCCATCCAGGCCCTGCTTGCGCCCGCCTACGACCCTGACGTGCCCGCCCCGGACAAGGCGACACTGCTGGGCCGCGTGTTCCAGATGCTGCTGCTAACCCATCTCGCAGGGCTTGCCACGAAGGAGAGATAGCCTGGGCCGCAAGGCTGCCCACATCAGACCACCGGCTGATCGTCGCCGAGGCGGCCCTGCCATAGAAAACAACGGACCGGCAAAATACCGGCCCGTAAGGAACTGTTTACAGATGCAATCATTGAATGACACATTTCGCTACGACACAGTGATCTTTGATGTGGGGGGTACACTCCTTGGCTTTCACGAGCAAGCTCCTTTCCAGGAATTCCTGAACCATGTCGAGTTGCCAGCCACCAAAGAGGATGCCCACCAGTTCCACCGGCGGCTGATCTCGATCATCGTCGCTGATCGAGACAGCGCCCAAGGGCTGGGGGCGCACGGGAACGAGCTGTATGAATGGTGGCGAGGTATTTTCACAAAGACCTGGCCCGATCGCCCCAGCCTGGCTGAGGAGATGCTGCGCTGGCTCTTTGATGGTCGCTTTGACCGCCTTTTCCCCGACGTGCTGCCCGCGCTGGAGGCCCTGCAAGAGCTACACATGCCGATGGGGGTCCTTTCAAACTTTGGCCTGCACCTGCCCGAGGTGCTGGAGCGCTTTGACCTGCTCCACTTTTTCGAGTTTGTGATTGTGTCGGCAGAGGTAAAGTTGGCCAAGCCCGATCCACGCGTTTTTGATCTTGTCGTCAAGAAGGCGGATCGTCCCCGCGAACGGCTGCTCTATGTAGGCGACCACGTGGGCGATGATGTTGCGGGGGCGCGGGGTGCGGGCCTCGACGCCGTATTGATCGATCGCGGCGACCACCAGGCGGGCGCGCTCTGCTCGCGCATCCACAGCTTGCTGGATCTGGCGGACTATGTCCGGCTGCCGACGCACCCAGCTCGGGCCATCATCTTTGACATGGATGGCATCGTGCTCGACTCGATGCCCACGCACCTGCTGACCTGGCAGCAGACACTGGCGATGCTGGGCATCGACTTGACCGCCGACGACCTCTACCCTCTGGAGGGGGTACCCACCGAGCGCACGGCCCAGCGTTTGACCGAAAAGCTCCGGGGCCAACCCTGTTCCGACGAGGAAGCCCAGCGCCTGGCCGACCACAAACGGGCACTCTTTCGCAAGGTGTTTAACCCCACGCTTGTACCGGGTATCGGACCCCTGGTGCACGACCTGCACGGCCGGGGCTACCGGCTGGGCCTGGTCACCGGCAGCGCGCGCAGCGTCGTGGACGAGAGCCTGACACCTACCGGTGTCGCCGATCTCTTTGACGTCATTGTCACTGGCGACCAAGTGACGTGCGGCAAGCCAGACCCGGAGCCCTATCGGACCGCCGCCGAGGGCCTGGGACTGTTCCCGGGCGAGTGTCTGGCGATCGAGAATGCTCCCATGGGCATCCAGTCGGCTAGGGCCGCGGGCATGGCCTGCTTGGCCCTGGAGACAACGCTGCCGAGCGAGCGGCTATCCGCCGCGGGCGCCGACCGAGTCTTTCACGACGCCAAAGCATTGCGCGCCTGGCTGCTAGCGCGATAAAGGCGCGGAACCCCGGCTTTTCTGAGAAGCCGGGGTTCTGTGCATCTGGTACCCTTTGCATCCGCCCCCACTCCACATCCCCGGGAACCTTTTGCTGATCAGCAACGTCTACAACAATGTGTGCAAAACCTAACACACAGAAAAAAACAAATCACAAGCATGTGGAGGTCAAAATGTTGAAACGAGTTCTGTTGGTAGTTGCAGCTATCGCCTTGCTGGTACCCGTCGGGCTGGCGGGGGTTTGGGCCTGGGGGCACGTCACAAGCGCTGCCATAGCGCAAACCTCGGAAACCACGGCCGACTATAACACAGCGCAGACGATCACAGTCGTAGGGCGCGGTTCGGTGCGCATCGAACCGGACATCGCCCAGGTGAGTATCGGGGTGGAGACTTCGGCTGAGACCATCGCTGAAGCCGTGGCGGAGAACGAGACGCAGATGAAGGCCATCCTGACCGCACTGGAGGAAGCCAACATCGCCGAGAAAGACATCCAGACCATGAACTTTAGCATCCACATGGATCGCTATCCGGAGCCGATGCCACGCTCGGTCGAGGAGGGCAGCGAACCACAACCGCAGTACAGGGTGTCGAACATGGTCAACGTGACCATCCGCGACTTGGATGCCGTGGGGGATGTACTGGAAGTCGTCATCGAAGCGGGGGCCAACAATATCTGGGGCCTGAGCTTTGGTCTGGACGATCAGGAAGCCGCGCAGGTGGACGCACGTGCTGACGCCATTGCTGACGCCAAAGATCGGGCCGAAGCGCTAGCGGAGCTGAGCGGCGTCGAGCTGGGTCCGGTCATGTCAGTCAGCGAGGTCATCAGCGGTGGAGCGGTGCCGATGCCGGTAGAGGTCGCCGAGCGCGCGATGGCCGGTGGCGGGTCAATCAGCCCCGGCGAGTTGGAGATTGGCTATCAAGTTCAAGTGACCTACTTTATCGAGCGGTAGCCGGCTAGAGTCAGACCTCCGAGATTGGGCCGGTCCTGGCTCGCACCAGCGGGCCAGGGGAAACCTCGGAGGTCTGTTGTTGTCAATCGAACTCGATCTCCAGCGTGTTGGACTGCACTTCGACCCTGGGCACTTGCTTGACGAGGGTCTCCACCTTGCTCCGGTCGCGGACAAAGGTGTGTCCCATCCACTCGCGCGGATCCTCGGCTGTGGTGTCCAGCCAGAGCCGCAACCGATATTTCCCACGCTCGGTCGGCCTGAACCAAGCCAATTGCTGAACGGGGATAAAGCCTCTGCCTCGTTGAGGGTCAAAGCTCTCGCCGGGGGCCAGCCGCACGAAATCCTCGGGGCGCAGCCCCCGAGCGTAATCCAATCCTTCGGGCAGACCGGTTTCCACCGGCCCAGATGGCCCCTCGATCTCAACCGCGTACCTGGGGTAGCGCAGCCCCTCAGAACCGGGCAGCACGCCCACCATCCACACCGGATCAGCGGAGACATTCGTAACCCGCACCGACAGATCCAACGGCTCGTCCAGGGACTGCGGCGAGTCCTTCCCGGAGAAAAGTTCGATCCTGATCGGTCCTTCAGACATCAGTGTACACCTCTCACTCTGCCTTGAGGGCGTCAATCCGACCTTGGATGTCGTTGATGACCGATTGCTTCACCTCCATCCGTGTAAAGTAGCGGGCGGTCTTGGCCAAAATCGGCTCAGCTTGCTCAGGCCGGTCCATCTGGCGGTACACGTCATACAGCAAGTCCACCGCCCGCCCATGGGTGATGTTGTCCAAGGCCGATCTCTGCGTCTTGCGCAGCAAGGTACTGGCCTGGGTGAGTTCCTTGGCTGCCACCTCGAGCTTGGGCGGCCGGACCTCGCCCGTGGCGATGTCTTTGAATTCGCGGGCCTGACTGTTGCCAAAGCAATAATGGATGTACCGGGATAGGTGGGTGGTGGGGAAACGCTCGGTGACTTTGCGGAGGTGATCGTTGGCCTTTTCCAGATGCGCTGCGCCACGCATGTAGAGAACGTGGCCCTGGTCCTGCCCAAAGGCCCATAGAGCCATCTGCTCGTCTTCGGGTTTCTGGGGGTAGGCCACGCGGATGCGCAGTGCGTTCGACCGGATCCGCAGTCCTCCGGCGCCATACACAGCCCAGATCCGGTACTCCCCTGGCTCTTCAAAGTAAAAGCCACCCGCTCCATACGCGACAAAGACGCTCTCATAGAGGCTCTCGCCAGGGGCCAATTCAGCCGTCCGGGCCTCGCCGCAGAGCTTGAAGAGAGGCTGGTAGGAGCGCACCCGCCCTTTGGGGTCACGGACAAAAAGCTCCAGCAGCCCAAACTCGGGATTGAGCATGTCAGGCACGATCACCGGGGCCTGGGTTTGATTCTTGAGCTTGACCTCCACGGCCGCCGGTTCGGCAAAGTCGAACAGGTAGCGCTCGGGCCGCGTGCGAACGTAGAGAGCCAGTGGTGCAGTCTCTTGTTGCTGCGGAGAGACAGCTAGGGGAGCAGGCACGTCGTGGCCCAACGCGCCAAAGGCCGCCCCACCTGGAATGACCTCCATCAACGCGTGGTGACGCAGGTGGCGCAGCTCCTCGGGGTCGAACTCAAAGCGGCAGTTCTGCCAGAAATCGTGGGTACCATTCCAACCGGGAGGCAGGTTGTAGCCGTAAGGATAGCGCCAAGGGTAGTTCATCCAGGAAAGGGACTCGGGCCGATCCTTGTCAAAGGAGTGGAGCAAGTTCAGGGCGTGGCCCAGTTCGTGGACACAAGTACGCAAAAAGTTGCGATCGAATTCGGCCTGGGGCAGGGTCCCCCACACTCTGTCTGCCTTCATGCTCGAATAGAAGGCCGCTGCACCCTGACGGGGAAACGGGTCATTGGGATCGCGGTACTGGCTGTCGTACATGATGCCCGTGACCAGATACTGAGGGTACAGTTTAAAGTGGGTGGCGATGAGCAGGTAGAGCTTCCATTGCGGCTCATCCCGCCACTGGGAAAAGTGGTGCACCATCGCGTTGTGCAGCTCGTCCTCGTTCCACTTGAGGTCGGCTCCCGCTTCGGCCGGGTCAAAGACCTCGCTAGCGGAGAGGATACGCATGTCAATGCCCGCCAACTGGTAGGCGCGCTGGATATCCAGGGTCAGGGCCGGCAGGTCGGGGGGATGACTGGCTACAGAGTGAGTGTTGAAAGGACGAGGCAGTTCGGTGCCCTTGATGCGGTCGATCTCTAAATCAATGGTGCGCAAGAAGGCCGACGTCTTGTCGCACAGGTACGTGACCTTGTACGCGCCCCAGAGCACAACCTCGACGGTGGCGGTCCCCGGCGGCTCGTGGACGGAGTGCAGAGGAATGGTCACTCTCAGAATTTGCCGGGTGAAAGCATCGGCAGGGGTAGGAGCTAGTTCCAGGTTGCGAAAGCGGGCCATCCGACCAAAGATGTGCACCTGCTCCGCGTCCGCTTCCCACCTCAGGCGAGGATGCTCCACGATGAAAGAACTGCGGTACTCCCACTCCCCACCGCCGACATCGCTGAAAAAGTCACCGCTCACCAGATTGAGCGGTTGATGCAGACCGTGAAGGCTTTTCTCCCGAAGATCCACGCGCAATTCGAGTCGGCGGCTCCGTCGCTGTCCAACATAGGTACCACTGATCGGCTGGTACGCCTGGCTGCCTGGCTGGCTACCGTCGATGGGGGACAGATCCAAGAACATCTCG
>JASFTJ010000084.1:0-7975 GCA_050053615.1 Anaerolineae bacterium
GCATTTTGGCACCAGGTACAGCCTAGGTTACATGAAAAAGAGCCACTGGTGAGAGCCACAGTGCCCGGATGGAAATGGTAGAGCGGCTTTTTCTCAATAGGATTGCAGGACAGAGAAGAAACTGCACCGTATATCAGCGTCACCAACTCGCCGCCTTGGTGCCGGCGGGTACGGCACCACCCCATCCCCCCGGGGGCGATCTCACATCGGCGCTCGCAGGTTAGGCAGCGGATCCGCTGCTCGGCTGGCTCTTGCAGCAGAGCCGGCCGGGTACACTGGTCGAAAGATGATTTGCCGGCGCCATCTACCATCGTAAAATCATCTTATCAGGTTTCAAACCGATTGTCAACGAGTTGCGAGCTGGCGCTGCTCCACACAGAGGCAGGGTTCCTACCCCTCGCCCGGTACCAGCATCAGCCGCGCCTCGGCGTGGTGCTCCACCTGATCGCGGGCGAAAGGCATCGGCTGAAAGCGCCCCTCCCGCCACAGGGGGATCAGGTCTGCGTAGTGGGAACTGGCCACGTGGCCCGACTGGCCGCCGGGAACGACGATGCGACACCGCTCCCAGTCGCCCACGTCGGCGATGAAACGCAGGGCGTCGCAGACATCCGCCGGTTGGTAGGGGAACTCGGGCTTACCCGAAGCACGCAGCAACGTGTCCTGGTCCCCGCCCATCGGATAGGGACCCCGGTTGAAAAGCAAGTGTAGCGGCTTGACCGCCCCCAGCGGGTGGGCAAAGTGTACGCTATTGAGCCGCCCCCACGTCCAGCGGCTCATCTCCGGGCCGTATTCGGTCTCTAACAACTCCAAGGTTTCCCGCAAAGCTTGGTGCAGGATTTCCTGTCGCGATCGCTTGTCACCGGTCTCTGGGTCCCGCAGCCAGAAGCTGTCGGCCTCCTCATCCAGCAAGTCGAGCAGCCGCACCACGCTCCGACCGTGGTAGGGACTCACTTCGCCCAACGCGGTAAGGCCCTTGGCCCCAACGTACGCGTCGGCCAAGTCGCCCAGATGACCGTCAAAGACCAAGTGCAACACCCGGAGCCGACAGACCTGATAGAGCCCGGCCGCCACGCTGCCCGGATCCAGGCAGGCGTCCCACCGCTCAAGGTAGGCCAGAGCACGGCGTTCCCGCTCGGTCTCCGGATCGACGGTCAGCAGGTGCCGAACAAAACGCTCCGCCTGGGCGCTGTAGGTGTCGAGCTGGAAACGAACGAAATCGTCAATGGTGAGTTTCCCCTGTGCTGTGATCAGGTCCACTGCACGGCGGGCACGGCAGGGGTTCTCCAAGTCAGAGCTGAGGTAGTGAGGGTAGGCATCGTCCACCACCAAGTTGTTGCCCGTGACCAGCCAGCCGCTCTCCGGGTTGGAGGCCTGGGGCAGTTGGTCCGACGGCAGGTAGCCCTGCCACTCGTGCTCACCGGCCCAGCCGGGGGCGGGAACCAAGCCATGACCGCTGCCGCGGATTGGCACCCGACCCGCTTGCAGGTGCCCGATATTGCCATGCTCGCCGAGCGCATCAGCATAGACGAAATTCAGCGACGGCGCAGACCAATCTGCCAAGGCAGCACGAAACTCGTCCCAGTTCCGGGCAAGGTTGCAGCCCAGAGCTGCAAGCCACGGGTCTCCGCGGTCCAATGCCCCCCAACGCAGGGCCAACGGCGTCTCCTCGCCAACCAGATCATGAATCAGCGGCCCGTGCCGGGTGATAACCACCGGATGGAGCACCGGCTCGTCTCGCCCCTTGACCCGGATCTCCTGGGAGAGCACCTCGGCGTCCAACCACTCACCCTGGTATTCGTACTGGTGCGGGTCCTCCGGATTCAGCCTCTCGACATAGAGATCCTGGGCATCCTGCCAGGCGATGGTGATGCCCCAGGCGCAGTGCTCGTTGTGGCCGATCACTACCCCGGGCAGGCCCGGTAGCGAGACGCCGGTCACGTGGTAGCCGCCGCCGACCAAGTGGTTCTGATACCAGGCGGCAGGCATTTGGATGAGCAGATGGGTGTCATTGGCCAGCAATGGCTTGCCAGTGGCGGAACGGGTGCCGTCCACGGCCCATTGATTGCTGCCACCAGCAGCGGGACTCATGGCCGCAGGCGGCGAGATGGCCTCTGGGGTCAAAGTGCCAGCAGAGAAAAGCTCCTCCACCTGCCGCAACGCCTCTTGCAGGATTTCGCTGCCCCAGCCATTGGGGGGAGGCTGCTGGCCCTCAGGAATACCCCCTCCGTGCACAATGGCCGGACTGTCGGCGGGATAGGGCGGCTCCAGGTCAGCAGCTCGATCGGCGCCCATCTTGACCGCCAACCGAGCGCGGATCAGCTCGCTGGCCCAGTTGCAGCCCATCTGCCAGGCCATGACCTTGAGCCAAGCGATGCCGTCTGCGGGGCGCCATGGCTCCGGCTGGAAACGCAAGAGGGTAAACTCAACCGACCAGCGTCCTTGGTGATCGGCGATATAGGCATTGACCCCTGCGGTGTAGGCTTCGAGGGCATTTCGCAAGTCCTTGTCCAGCAGCGCCACATCCGCCTCGGCAGCACGGTACAAACCCAGGGTCCGGAACAGACGGTCGAATTCCAGTGTCGCCTCACCCACGATTTCCGAGAGGCGACCGGCCGCCAGACGGCGTTGGAACTCCATCTGCCACAGGCGGTCCTGGGCGTGGATGAACCCCTGGGCAAAAAACAAGTCCTCCGCCGAACCAGCATAAACGTGGGGTACGCCCCAGCGGTCGCGGATGACCTCCACCTCCCTTTCTAGCCCAGGCAGGCAGATCGTCCCACGCGTCTGAGGCAAGGGGCGTCGAACGAACCAAAATAGGATACCGACCACGACGGCCAGCAGAAAGATCAGGACACCTAGCGCGACAAGGACAATGCTCATCTTCCCTACCCTCCTTTGGCAGAAACAGTATATCGGTATCGTTTCATTCGACCTCAAGATGGCTAGAGATCGGTCTACATTTTTGACTTGCCGCGACACCTAGTTGCAAGACTGGCACCGACAGCCACAGGCAAACACGCGTAACGGTGCTATTTCGCTTGCTTGAAACGATGCCAGTATATCACTCTCTTACAAGACCGTCAAGAAACATGCAGATTGCCCCGATCCGCTCACCTCATCGATCTGTCCTTCGGCCGTTTGCCTTTTCCCCCAGCCTGGGGTATAATCGCTGCTGACGGGAGGGAAAGGAGACCTCTCCCCTAGAACGGAGTTCCCCATGAACCGAACCTATGTGGCCCTGGACCTGGAGACCACGGGCCTCGACGCCAGGCACGACGCCATCACAGAGGTCGGCGCCGTCCGATTTCGCATCTTGTTCCGCGACGGCGGAATCCAAGCCCAAGTCCAGGACCAATGGTCCAGCCTGGTCAACCCAGGCCAGCCCATCCCCATCCAAGTTCAGCAACTGACCGGCATTACCCAGGACAAGGTGAGCCGCGCGCCACGCTTTTCACAGATCAGCAATCAGATTCGCCGCTTTGTGGCCCACTATCCTGTGGTGGGGCACAACATAACCTTCGATCTGGATTTTTTGCGCAATCACAACCTACCCCTCTCCAACCCGCCGGTGGACACATTTGAGCTGGCTGGCATCCTGGTGCCCCACGCCGCTCGCTACAGTCTGGCCAAGCTGGGCGAAGCGTTCGGCTTGCCGAACCTCTGCACCCACCGCGCACTGGACGACGCCCTGGCCACAAAAGACCTCTTTGTGGCCCTGCTGGAGCACGCTTCCCAATTGCCACGGACCATCCTGCAGGAATTGAACCGCTTGGCTGGGCCTGTGAACTGGTCGCTCAAGTCTGTGTTCCGCGACGTGGAACGCGGATTGGTTCGCACTGCCTTCCGGGGGGGCATCGGCCAGCAGCTGGCCGCTCAACTCGAAGCAAGGGAGGACGTGCTGGGGCCACTCTTTGCTCCAGAGCAAGCAGAGGAGGAAGAACTCATTCCCGCTGCTCGGCCCCGCGCCCTGGATGTGGATGAGCTGGCGGCCATGCTAGAAGAGGGCGGCCTCTTTGCCCGCCATTTCCCCGGTTTTGAGCATCGACCCCAGCAGGTAGAGATGCTACGCGCCGTGTCCACTGCTTTCAACAAACAGCACCATCTAATGGTGGAGGCCGGGACCGGCACGGGAAAGAGCATCGCCTACCTGATGCCGGCCGCCACCTTTGCGCACCTAAACGGCGAGCGGGTGGTCATTTCCACCAACACCATCAACTTGCAGGATCAGCTTTTCCTAAAGGACACTCCAGACCTCAAAAAGCTACTCCCTTTCGATTTTCGAGTGGCCCTACTCAAAGGACGAAGCAACTACCTCTGCCAGCGGCGATTGGAGGCACTGCGTAGGGCGGGCATCAGCTCGATCGAGGAGCTGCGAATGCTAGCCAAGGTCCTGGCCTGGTTGCCCAGCACGCAGACAGGCGAACGAGGCGAGCTATTCATGCCTACAACTGCCGAGAAAGTGTTGTGGAGCAAAACCTCGGCTGAGAGCGAGACCTGCACGCTCGAACGTTGCCGGTTCCGAGAGAAGGGACGCTGTTTCTTTTATCGCGCCCGGCGCGCCGCCGAACGGGCACACCTCATCATCGTCAACCACGCCCTGCTCCTGTCGGATGTAGCGGTTGAGAACCGTGTTCTACCCGATTACCGTTACCTGATCGTGGACGAGGCCCACCACCTGGAGGACAATGTCACACGCCAGTTGAGCTTCCACGCCGATCAATGGGCCGTGGAGCGGCTCTTGAACGAGCTGGCCCGGCCTGTGGGCACGCGGCGCTACGTGGGGTTCCTGAGCGACGTGCTGACCCGCTGCCGAGGCGCCATCCCTGCCAAAGACTGGGCCACGCTAGAAGGCCACATCCACAAACTCCAACACCAGATCGAAGCAACGCAGAGCAACATCTATGCCTTCTTTAACGTACTTGGAGACTTTTTGGAGGAGCACAGTCCGCAGCGCGGCAGCTACGACCAGCGGCTGCGCCTGACCAGCGGCCTGCGCATCCAGCCAGCCTGGGACAACATCGAGATCACCTGGGACCAACTGTCCTCACAGTTCCACCAGATCCTCAACAATTTGGATATCCTCTGGGGCGGCCTCAGCGAACTGGATGAGTACGATATCTCTGACTTGGAAGGGCTGCTGCAAGACTGCATCGGCTACATGACCCGCCTGGGCGAGGTGCGGGAACAGATCAATGGCTGCATTGCCGAACCAGACTCGGGTGGCATCTATTGGGCCACCGTCTCAGCCCGTGACCAACGGGTGAGCCTCCACGCCGCGCCGCTCCACGTGGGAGGGCTGGTCCAGAAACACCTGTTCCATCCCAAAAAGTCGGTCATCCTCACCTCGGCTACGTTAACCACCGACAACAGCTTTGAGTTCATCCGCGAACGGCTGAACGCTTGGGACGCCGATGAACTGGCAGAAGGCTCACCCTTTGACTACAAAAACTCGACGCTGCTCTACGTACCGACCGACATCCCGGAGCCCAATCAACCTTACTATCAAAAGACGGTGGAACAGGTGCTACTCGCCCTCTGCCGCGCCACCGAGGGACGGGCGCTCGTCCTGTTTACCTCCTACTACCAACTGCGAACCACGGCGCAGACTATCGCCCGCCCCTTGGCCGAAGAGGGAATCGTCGTCTACCAACAGGGCAAGGGCATTTCACGAGCCCAGCTGCTGGAGAACTTTCGCACGACACCCAAGGCGGTGCTGATGGGCACCCGCAGTTTCTGGGAGGGTGTGGATGTAGTGGGACCGGCGCTGAGTGTGTTGGCCATCGCCCGCCTGCCCTTCTCTGTGCCGAGCGACCCCGTCTTTGCCGCACGCTCCGAGACGTTCGAGAATCCCTTTGCCCAGTACGCCATCCCGGAGACGATCCTCCGCTTCCGCCAGGGTTTTGGGCGGCTCATCCGCACCAAGACCGACCGGGGCATCGTTGTTGTGCTGGACAAGCGGGTACTAACCAAGTCCTATGGCCCAATGTTCCTCAACTCGCTGCCCGAATGCACAACGGTGCGCGCTTCATTGACCAAGCTGCCCGACGCCGCCAAGCGCTGGCTGGCGCTGAAAGGAGGGACCGCCGAGAAAGAGTAGCTTCCGCCCGATTTCCCGCGCCATCTCAGTATTCGGACTTGGCAAATTGCGTTGGAGCACTCATCCTCCTGCCAAGTGGGAGACAGCCTTTTGACATTATCCAAAGTCCCACCTGGTCCCTCCGCGTTTTTCCCAGAGCCCCGACCAGGGGCCAACCGAACGCTCACAGGTTCCATAGGAGAAAGAATAATGAACAGCAGCCGAGTTGTCACGGTCGTAGGCTGGAGTCTGTTGGGATTAGCTCTGGCATTGCTGTACCCACCGGTCATCCACGCGGCCAACCTGACCGTCTGCCTGGCGGGATCGCCCACGTGCGACTATGCCGTCATCCAAGAGGCGGTGGATGCTGCCAGCGACGGCGATGTCATCAAGGTCGCCAGCGGCGAATACACCGAGATCAACAACCACGGCAGCTTGGCCCAGGTGGTCTACATTGACAAGTCGATTATCATCCGAGGCGGCTACACGGCTCCCGACTTTTCCGAACCTCCCGACCCCCAGGCCAACCCCACTACGCTGGATGCGAAAGAGGGGGGACGGGCGCTGTACATCACCGGGAGTGCCAGTCCCGTCGTCGAAGGACTGCGCCTCACCGGCGGAGACGCCAACGCCTTGGGCGGTGGTCCATTTGGCCGGGATGCTGGCGGCGGCGTCTATATCAGCACAGCTACAGCAACCTTACGCGACAACCAAGTCCTCAGTAATACTGCCGAATGGTACGGTGGCGGGGTGTACGTCCACAGCTCCCTTGATGTCACACTGAGTGAGAACGAAATATCCCACAACACCACCCACCACGGAGGCGGTGGAGGCAGCGGGCTGTATCTGTCGGAAAGCAATGTCACCCTCAGCGACAACACCATCTCGAACAACACGGCAACTGGATCAGGAATCGTGTACGGCGGCGGCCTGTACCTGTCGTACAGCACGGCCAACCTGAGCAGCAACACCATTTCGGGCAATACAGCCACCTGGAGTCTCTACGACAGCTACGGCGGGGGTGTGTATGTGACCGGCAGCGATGCGACCTTTGACGGCGATACGATCTCTGGCAACCATGCTCGTTCGGGTGGTGGATTGTATTTGGACGAAAGCGACACCACCGTCAACGACAGCACGGTTCTGGATAATGAAGCTGGTGATCACGGTGGTGGGCTGTACGTGTTCGGAGGCGACGTCACCGTTAGCCACAACACTATCTCTGGAAATCACGCCCTAAAAAGAGGTGGAGGGCTATACTTGTCGGGGAGCGCAGGCAGCCTAGATGAGAACGTTTTTTCTGAAAACACGGCCAGCTCTGACGGCGGAGGCATGTATGTGGCCTACAGCAACCCCACCCTGACCAATAACGTCATTGCCGACAACGAAGCAAACACCGCAAGTGGAGTGTACCTCCTGGCCTCGTCTCCCGACTTGCTGCACACCACCATTGCCCACAACGGTTCGACAGTGCTCACCGTAGGCGGCTCGGCGAGAAGTATTCCATCTGCCTTGCGCACGTTCGAGGAACCCATGTCCCACACTGGCGGGGACGGCATCGGCCTCTATGTCAAGAACTGGGATACAGA
The DNA here is from genome assembly GCA_050053615.1 of Anaerolineae bacterium. Taxonomy (GTDB): domain Bacteria; phylum Chloroflexota; class Anaerolineae; order JAAYZQ01; family JAAYZQ01; genus JASFTJ01. The sequence goes on from JASFTJ010000084.1 coordinate 7,666, forward strand.
CTACAGCGAAGTGAACTTGACAAACACCATTCTGGCTGGCCATACAGTCGGCATCTATGTTGCCGGCGGCAATACGGCCACGCTGGAAGCCACGCTGTGGGCCTCCAACGACAGGGATTGGGACGGTGCGGGCGCCATTTTCACCGGCACGGTCAACGTCCGAGGCGATCCAGCATTTGTGAACCCAGGCAACGGGGATTACCACATCAGCTCTGGCAGCGCCGCGATCGACGAGGGCGTGAACGCAGGCGTGAACATCGATATCGACGGCGAACCGCGACCACTAGACGGTGGCTACGACATCGGCGCG
>JASFTJ010000085.1:0-7959 GCA_050053615.1 Anaerolineae bacterium
CCACCTCTCCCCCGCCGACCGAATTGCCATCGGCTACCGCCGAACCGCCGACTCTACCACCACCTACCGCTACCCCCACGCCTGTTGCCCAAGCCCCCCTGCCGCCACAGGAGGGCGGGGAATGGGACATGGAGGCTGGCTTTGTGCCGGGGGTCTCGCCACTGGGCGAAAACTGTCCCGGTTGGGCCGTGGCTGTGGGTTGGCAAGCGTTTGTCGCGTCGGGGACCCCAGCGTCGAGCTGCTTGAACGAAAACAAAAATCCTGACAACGTCCACAGCGGTGAGCGCTCCCAGGAGATCACGTTCGATTTTGTCAGCACCGAGGCGGGCATCTGGCGTCATGCCCAAGCGATCCCCGGACACCGCTACCAGATTGAGGCCTGGGGCAAACATGTCCGCAGCGACTCGCCTGTGGAACTGTCACTAGGTGTGGATTTGACCGCTGGAGACAACTGGCAGGCAGGATCTGTGACATGGTACCCCTGGGACGAGACTGGAGAGGACGTGTGGGTGCATACCCAGATCGCGGTTCGGGCCAGCGGCCAGGCGCTGACCATCTTTTTGAAGGGCTACCATCCCTCTGCCGCACAGGGGGGCGCAACATTGCTGGACAATGTGCGTGTCGTGGACCTGGGACCATAGACCTGGAGCGTCATTTTCCGGCATCCGGCGACTACCTGGGCAACCGACACGCCCCGTCCCTGTTGGTTAACTCAGATCCACCAGACCATGCCGCAGGGCAGTGACCACGGCGTGGGTCCGATCGTTGGCCTGGAGCTTGGCAATAATGGCGCTGACATAGTTCTTGATTGTGCCTTCCGTCAGGTGCAGCCGCGCGCCAATTTCCCTGTTCGACAGACCTTCCGTCAAGAGATGGAGCACCTCCTCTTCGCGAGGAGTCAGAGGTTCAATGACCAGATCTTCAGACGGCTTCTTGGGCAGATGAGCGGGGGGCTCGTCCGCCAGGCGTTGGAATTCAGCCAGTACCTTGCGTGCCACGCCGGGATCGATCTGCGATTCGCCTCGCACCACCCCCCGGATAGCTTCGACCAGCGTCTCGCTGGTGGCGTCTTTGAGCAGGTAGCCCTTGGCCCCAGCCTTGATCCCTGCGAAAACCAAGTCATCCGTATCGTATGTAGTGAGGATGATCACACAAGTTTCAGACAGATCCGAGCAGATCTGCCGCGTGGCAGGGATACCGCCCAGACGGGGCATCTTGAGGTCCATGAGCACTACGTCAGGCTCCAGATCGCGGGCCATCGCGACGGCTTCTCTCCCGTCGGCGGCTTGACCCACCACCTCGATGCCCGGCGCATAGTGGAGGATCGTCGCAAGCCCCCGACGCACGATCTGCTGGTCATCCACGAGTAGAACCCGGATCGTCATGGCAGGTCACCTTTCCAGCGAACACCGGATCTCTGTCCCGCCGCTGGGGCGGCTGTGCACCTCCAGCGTCGCGCCAATCATCGCTGCCCGCTCACGCATCCCGATCAAACCATAGCGATCCAGATCGACCGCGCTGGGGTCAAAGCCGATACCGTCATCGCGAATGAACAGGTCAACGCGGTCGACGCCGCAGGCCAGACGTCCAGCGATATGTCGGGCGGAGGCATGACGCTCTACATTGGTCAGCGCTTCCTCGGTAATTCGGTACAGGGTCTGAGCCTCTTCTTTTGTCAGATCCGGTTCATCGCCAGCGACGCTGAAGGTTATCTGAACGCCGGTTCGCGCCTGGAATGCTTGGAATGCCTCACGCAACGCGCCCTCCAGGCCGAGCACCTGCACCGGTTCGCTGCGCAAAGTCTGGATCGCGTGCCGCGACTCTTCCAATCCGTCGCGGGCCAGAGCCGAGATTTCATCCACCGCTTCCTGAGCTGCCTCGGGATTGCGGGCCAGCATGGTTCGCAGGGCTTCTAGCTGGACCGTCAACGCCGACAGCGAGTGAGCCAGCGTGTCGTGCAACTCGCGGGCCAGGCGGTTTCGCTCGCGGCTGGTGGCCAATTGCTCGACGGTGGCAGCGTGGCGGCGCAGGCGCTGGTGAGCAGCTTGCAGATCAGCGTGCCGCTGCCGCTCTCTCACTGCCAGGACGCTGACGATGAGGGGCACCAAGTATAACAGAGCGATTCGCATGAGGGCCTGGGCGAAAAAGAGGACGAGGTTCTCGTCCTGCGGGGAAACCCAAAGTCCGATGGCCAGGTGCAGGATCGCCGCCCAGGTACTGCCCAACAGGGCGCCCCGACGACCATACCCCCAGGCCAGCAATACAAGGGGAATGAGCAGGAAAAAGAAAGGCTCGATTGGAGGCGCTGCCGCCAGCTGTTCGAGGATTTCAGGCGGCACATTTGCTCCAGAGAGCCTGGAAACCGGCCACTTGGCAAAGAGGTAGGCCGTCTCCAGGCTGGAAAAAAGAACGTCCAGGCCCAACCCCAAGGCCAGAAAGTACCGGCCGAGGACCCGCTCCAGCCAGGGTGGCAGGAATAGCAGGGCCAGCAGCACCGTCGGCGCGGCTCGCATCAAAATCCCTCTGCGCGCAGGGCCACCCAGGAACCCCAGAAGACCCAGCCCCAAGAATACAAGCTGGACAACGAGTACCAGGCGAAAGATGCGCAGCGCTTCACGTCTGGCCAGTGAATCCATGTGGACAGTATACCGCCAAAGCCGCAGATTGCCAAATCATCCGGAGATTCACCACGTCCAAGCGATGGCCCGCTCGCCCTGGAAAGTGTACTCTAACGTCAGACCATCCAGCGCTGATTCAAACATGGGCTGCTGGTTGCTGCCATCGGCTTCCACGACCCAGATTTCCCACTGACCGGACCGCTCGGTGAGGAAGACGAGGTATTGGCCGCTCGGCGACCAGGCCGGGGCGGCGCTGTTGCCCGGCTGGCCGTCGGGCTGCTCTGGGGTCTCTGTCAGGCGGGTCGGGTTGCGCCCATCAGCGTCCACGACATAGATCTCCCAATGGTCGTGCTGGCGGCGAGCAAAGGCAATCTGCTCTCCGTTGGGCGACCAGACGGGGCTGGCGTCTCGCGCGTCGTCGGTGATCTGGTAAGAGACCGTCCCGTCCACGCTTTGGACTTGCAGACCTTGCACTGCATCGTAAACGATCCTTTCACCGTCGGGAGACCAGTCGGGCGCCAGGCTCACGTCCGAGTTGGGCAGCGGTTCAGCGAAACTTCCATCGCCGAGATCGACGATGCCCAGCTTCCAAAAATCCCTCGCCGGGATGCTGAAGCAGCGGCCCCGGAAACAGAACTCCCTCCCGCTCGTGCCGCCGGTGTGTCGGGAGAACACAATCCGGGCTTTGCCCGCATCATCCGGCGACCAAGATGGCCAGCGCGTTTCACTCCCATCAAAGACGCGCCGTTCATTAGAGCCATCGGCGTCCACCACCCACACCCCGCGCGGCTCCCGCCAGCGGGTGAAGGCAATCTGCGTGCCGTCGGGCGACCAGACCGGGTCTACGCCGTCGGTGATGCGCTGCAACCCGCTGCCGTCGGCGTTGATAGTAAGAAGATCGCCGCCGATGGTCGTCTGGAGGATCAGCTTGCCCTTGAACTCGGGTGCGGCGGTCGCCTTGGGTTTTGCGGCAGCGGCGGCTGTCGGTTCTGCTGTTGGCGTGGACGGAACGAGGGTCGGCGTCGGTTCGGGCTGCGCGGAGGCTGTAGGTTCGAGCACAGGCGCACGCGTCGCCGTGGGCAGCGGGGTCATAGTTGGAAGAAGTGGCGTCGGTGATGAGGGTTCGGCCTGCGCGGCGACTTTGGTTGGCGTGTACGTGGGCAGGGGGATGGCCGTCATAGTTGGCTCCGCCACGGCGGAGGAACCAGGTCCGGGAGAACACCCGCTCATAATCAAAGTAGTAAGAAATAGAAAGATAAGAACTGTTACACGCATCATCTACCACTCCTGTAGCTTGAGACTTTGCAGATTTTGGAAACCCATCAGGTCTTGGATCACTCGTATCGCAGCGCTTCGATGGGGCGCAGGTTCGCAGCGCGCATAGCTGGGTACACCCCGAAAACCAACCCTACTGCACTGGCTACACCTGCCGCCAGGGCCAAAATATCGGCGGTCACCTTGGTGACAAAGTCAGGCGACAAATTGGAGATGATGTTGGCGCCGAGTATGCCCAAACCGACGCCCAGCAGCCCGCCCACAGAGCTCAGTACGATCGACTCTAGCAGGAACTGGAGCAGAATGTCGCGTTTGGTGGCGCCCACAGCCTTGCGGATGCCCACCTCGCGCGTGCGCTCGGTGACCGAGACGAGCATAATGTTCATAATGCCGATGCCGCCCACCAGCAAGCTGATGCCCGCAATGGCCCCTAGGAACACAGATAGAATGCCTGTGATCTGGCTGGCAAAGTCCAGAATCTCTTGCTGGCTAGTAACCGCAAAATCATCCTCGTCGCCGGGGTCCAGGTCGTGGCGCTCGCGCAATACGTCTGTAATCTGCTCGACGGCGGCATCCACTTGGGTCTCATCCACCACGCTGGCAAAGATCACCGCCAGGGGCCGCTCGCCCGACAGGGTGCGCTGCGGAAAAAAGCGCACCTGGGCCGTAGTCAGGGGTACATAGATGGTATCATCGTCGTCGCCAAAGCCGCCCTGCTCTTCCAATACCCCCACCACTTCGAATCGAATCCCGTCTATGGTGATGGTCTGGCCTACCGGATAATCGGCATCCGCAAAGAGGTCACTGTACACACCCCATCCCAGCACCGCCACCCGCGCCTGATCTTCCAGGTCGGCTTCGGTCAAAAAGCCGCCCATCGCCATGTCCAGGCTGCGAACCTCCAGGTAATGGCTGTTGGTGCCGCCGACGGTCACGTCCATATCCTCGTCGTCGTAAGTGACTTGCAGCGACCCTTGCATCAGCGGGGCGACGGCCATAAGCGCCGGGACGTTGAAGGGATCGGCCAGGGCTTTGGCATCGGCAGTGGTGATGTGGGCCGGTGCGGTGGAATCATCGGGTTGGTCGGCGTTGATAAAGACCAGGTTGGAGCCGATGCCCTGGATTTCGTTGGTGATCGACTCCTCGACCCCCTCGCCGATCGAAAGCAGGGCGACTACCGACGCCACGCCGATGATGACGCCCAGCATGGTCAGGGCCGCGCGCAACTTGTTGGTCGTTACGCCAAGGGTGGCCGTGCGCAAACTCTCATAAATACTCATTCGAACTCCCCTGTCTGCCAGATGTGCCTGCAAAACCGCTTCCGTTGGATGGTTCGTCCTTTTCGATCAGTCCATCCAGGATGTGAATCGTGCGGCGGCTGTACTCGGCGATCTCGGGATCGTGGGTCACAAAAATGACGGTGATGCCCTGCTCGTTGAGTTGCTGAAAGATGCGCAGCACCTCGTCGCCCGACTTTGTGTCCAGGTTGCCCGTCGGCTCGTCGGCCATGATGATGCTGGGGTCCGTTACCAGCGCCCGAGCGACCGCCACTCGCTGCTGTTGCCCACCCGATAGTTCGTCGGGCTTGTGGCCCATCCGGTCACCCAAGCCAACGGCCTCCAGCGCTTCCCTCGCGCGCCTGCGACGCTCGCGGGCGCCAACCCCAGCGTACATCAGTGGCAGCTCCACCTGGCGCAAGGCCGTGGTACGCGGCAACAGGTTGAAAGTCTGGAAAACAAAACCGATCTCCCGGTTGCGGATGTGGGCCAGTTCCGTATCGCTCAAGAGGCTCACGTCCTGGTCGTGGAGGTGATAGCTGCCTTCAGTGGGCGAGTCTAGGCAGCCAAGCACGTTCATCAGCGTGGACTTGCCCGACCCTGAAGGCCCCATGATGGTTACAAAGTCGCCCTTCTTAATCTGGAGCGACACGCCGCGCAGGGCATGAACCTCGATTCCAGGGGCGTGCCTGCGTCTCTTGCCCATCTGGTAGACTTTGGTTACGTTCTTGATATCAATCATCGCTCTGTCTCCTGCTCAGGCTGGCCGCTTACGGCCTGCCGCCTCCACCAAAGGGCCCTCCTCCGGACCCTGGTCCGAACCCTTGCTCAGATTGCGTCTGTGTCGGCACCTCGGGCAACACCAACCGGTCGCCCTCCTCCACGCCCTCCAGAACCTGCGCATGGGCCTCGTCGCGAAGGCCGATGCGGACTTCGAGCCGTTCCGTCGATCCGTCGGCTTTCCGGCGCGTGACATAGTAGCGGCCGGCTTGCCGGTCGGCTTCAATGGCCCGATTGGGGACCAGCAGCGCATCGTCAGCGCTGCCCACGACGATGTCCACATCAGCCGTCATGCCCAAGCGAACCAAAAGCTCGCGCGGCGCAAAGCTGACCTCTACGCGGTAGGCCACGGCGCCTCCCACGTTGGTGGATGAAGGCGCGATGTAGCTCACTATCCCGACAGCTTCCCTGTCCTTCAGCGCATCAAAGGAGAGATAAGCTGTCTGCCCTTCGACGAGTTGGGCTATGTCCACTTCGTCTACATCCACGTCTAGGACCAGCGGCTCGATGGCTGCCAGTACAAAGGCCGGCGCCCCGGGCGTCGCCCATTCGCCCTCGTCGACCTGCACCTCAAGGATGGCGCCGCCAAAGGGCGCGACGATCAAGGCGTCGTCGAGTTGGTCCTCGGCTTGGGCCAGGGACACAGCGGCTTCCTGCACCTGGGCCTGGTAGACCGCCACGTCCTCAGCCTTGGGCCGCTCCTGCAAATCGGCCAGTGTGGCTTCGGCGGAGGCGACCTGGGCCTCGGCGGAGGCCATTTCGCTTTCGGTGGGCCGCTCCTGCAAATCGGCCAATGTCGCCTCGGCGGAGGCGACCTGGGCCTCGGCAGAGGCCACTTCGCTGTCGGTGGGATGATCCACCAGGCCGTCATAGTCGGCCTGGGCCCGCTCCATCTCGATGGTGGCGTTTTCCAGGCTCAGAGCTTCGGGCAACATCTGCACGTCGGGCCGGTCCTTGACCAGGTCGTAGCTGGCCTGCGCTTGCTCTAACGCGGCTCGGGCGCTGTCCAGCGCCGCTTGCGCCGAGGCCAGTTCCTCTGCGCTGGGACCATCCTTGATATCCTCGTAATTGGCCCGGGTGCTGTCCAGCGCCACTTGCGCCGAAGCCAGTTCCTCTGCGCTGGGACCGTCCTTGACATCCTCGTAATTAGCCCGGGCGCTGTCCAGCGCCGCCTGCGCCGAGGCCAGTTCTTCCGCGTTGGGCGGCTCCTGCGCTTGCTTCAGCCGGGCCTGGGCTGTGTCTAGGTTGGCCTGGGCAATGGCGATCTGCCACTCGAGCGACGTCGTATCCAGCCGGGCCAAGACCTGCCCCGCCTCGATCTGTTGGCCTTCCTCGACCAACACGTCGACGATCTCGCCGCTGGACGCAAAGGCCAGCGTGGCTTGGCGCTCGGCGACCACGTTGCCGCTGGCGCTGACCAACTCTTCGATGCCGCCCCGGGTCACGACGGCCGTGGACGCTGCAGGTTCATCCGCAGCAGATTCGGTTCCTCGCAGCAGGAACAGAGCTCCGACCCCGGCCAAGATGAGGATGATAAGAATGCCTCCGATTTTCACACTTGCTTTCACGTTGCGGTTCCTCCCGTTGTGATGGCTCCATCGTACCAGGAATCGGCCGAGCCCGTAAGTGCCATTCGTCAGTTCTTGGACCATGACGAAAGTCATCTCCACGCGGCAAGAGAGAACACGACTCCGGGTAGGCAGCGAGTCCTCCTTGAGGCCTCTGTTGGACGACCGGCATGCTGGCACCGCCTTGTCGACTGGTTGCGCTAGGGCGCAGACCTTTACAAGGCTCGGCAGCCAGAACTGCTACCAAGATTTGTCAGCTAAACCGGGAGTGTAGCACAGTGAGAAGAAAAGTGCGGGAGGTTTACACGCCTTTGCGAAGTTCGGCCAGAATCAAGACAGCTGCCTGTTTGTCCAAGGGGTCGTTCCTGGCCCCGCACTTTGGACTTTGGACACAACTGGGACACCCATCCTGGCAAGGGCAGTCGCGGATCGCCTCGTGGG
>JASFTJ010000086.1:0-7893 GCA_050053615.1 Anaerolineae bacterium
GCAACTCCAGCGGCTATGGACGGGAGCGGCCATCAACCTGAGACGCCTATTCCACCTGGCCGAGTCACAAAAGGTTGACCTTGGAATACTCCTGAGCCATCTCCCGCCACCAAAGATGAAATGGATGGCCGCGTAAGACAGAGATAGGAGAAAAGAGCCGCCGAGCCAAAGTCGGAAAAGGTCAATTCCCGATACCGAAACGGCCCCAAAACAGCGCCGGATGACCGGCAAGTGGCTTACAACCCGTCGGATTGGTCTCGTGATGAACTTGTCAAGGTGCCGATTCCCCCCCAAAGGGGGTTATTCAGGAGTCTCCTAGATCACAGAGATCCCGCCCAGGCTGGGCGGGATCTCTTGTTGGGCAGGTGCTTTGTCGGCAGCAAGCTACTCAGAAGGCATCTACCACAGTGCTGAATAGGTTGCCGACGGCTGGACCGAGTAAGAGCAAGACAAGCACCACGACAATAGCTGCCAAAATAATGATCATTCCGTACTCGGCCAGCCCCTGCCCTTCCTCATTTGGCAAGAACATCATTCTCTCAACCTCCTTTCTTGGATCGCCGGCCGGTGAAGAAATCGGGGATCTCGGTTAGCATACCATATTTGGTGGAGTTCAGCAATAGCTCTTCCGCCCTACTCCCCTGGGTCGCCTACAACAGGCTGATCGGATCCACATCCACCCGCCAGCCCCATGGCAAGGCCACATCGCGCAGCAGCGACATGGGGTCCGGGCCGCGGACGACGATCTGCCAACGGTAGCGCCCCCCCACCCGGCTGAAGAAACATGGTACGGGACCGATCAGATCAGCTTCCAGGTTCAAGCGTCGGATCTCGGCAGCTAACCATCGGCCCAACCGCTCGGCCTCGGCGCGACAGCGATGGGGGCTCTCGTCGCTGAGGCGCAGGGCGATCAGTCGGCTGAACGGCGGGTAGTCAAGCTGGCGGCGATAGGCCAGCTCCTGGCGGTAAAAGCCTGCATAGTCGTGGCGGGCGGCGGCCTGAATCGTATAGTGATCGGGATTGTAGGTCTGGACGATGACCCGCCCACCGCGGTGGCTGCGTCCCGCCCGGCCGGCGACCTGCGTGAGCAGTTGGAAGGTACGTTCAGCAGTGCGATAGTCAGGCAGATGGAGAGCTGTATCGGCCGAGATGACGCCCACCAGCGTGACCAACGGCAGGTCGAGCCCCTTGGCAATCATCTGGGTGCCGATCAGCACGTCAGCGCGGTGGTCGATAAAGGTCTGCAGAAAGCGCTCGTGGTCGGGACCCGTAGCGGTGTCTCGGTCCCAGCGCAACAGGCGCGCTTCTGGATAGACCTCGTGCATCGTCGCCTCCACCCGTTCGGTGCCCAGCCCAAAGTAGCGAATACGCCGCCCACTGCAACTGGGACAGCGCTTGGGGGGCAGTTCCCGATGGTTGCAGTGATGGCAGACCAGGCGCCCTGACGCCGACAGGCGATGGAACGTGAGCGGCACATCACAGTTGGGGCAACGGGCCACATAGCCGCAATTGCGGCACAGGACAAACGTGGCCGCGCCCCGGCGGTTGAGAAAGAGGATCGCCTGTTCACCAGCGTCCAGCGTCCGGTGCAACGCCTTCTGGAGGGCCCGGCTAAAGATGCTGCGGTTTCCGGCGCGGAGTTCCTGGCGCAGATCGACGATCCGCACAGGGGGGAGCGTGTGGGTACTGTAGTTCCGCACCCGAGAATCGACACCCGAGGTCCCCGCGCCGCGAGCGATGATGCGCTGGGGCAATTCCAAGACCCGATACTTGCCCTGTCTGGCTCGATAGTAGGTCACCAGGTCGGGAGTCGCGCTGCCGAGCAAGACCGCTGCACCCGTCAGGCGGCCCAGGGCAATGGCCGCGTCGCGGGCATGGTAGGCTGGCAGAGGGATCGGTTCGGACTGCTTGTAGGACCCGTCGTGAGCCTCGTCCAGGACGATGAGCCCCAGGCGGGCGATCGGCGCAAAGAGGGCCGAGCGAGGGCCAACGACCACGTCAGCCTCGCCCCGCCGAACCCGGTCCCAGACAGCGTAGCGTTTTCCCAGACTGAGCTGGCTGTGCATGACCGCCACCCGACCGGGAAAGCGCGCCTCGAAGCGACGGACGGTCTGCGCCGTCAAACTGATCTCTGGTACGAGGATGATGGCTCGCCTACCCGCTGCCAGCGTTTCCTCCAATGCCTGCAGATAGATTTCTGTCTTGCCCGAGCCAGTGACTCCGTGCAGTAGGGCCACAAACGCCTCGACAGACTGGTTCAAGCCTGATTCAACTTCTCGCCAGACCGCTTCCTGGTCGGGCGTCAGACGGGGCGGTTCCTCCGGCTCGCTAGGGCGAGGACGTTCGTACTCCTCGGCATGGAGACTGATCAGGCCCCGGTCAGCCAGATCCCGGAGGGTGTCCAAATCGGCGCCGGTCTGAGCATAGAGACCGCCGACCCACACGCGGCTCGTGGTCCCCCGCAGCGCTTCCAAGACGGCCCGATGCTTTTCTGCGCCGCAAAGCTCTATCACCTTGTCCAGTATCTGTTCCGGCGGAAGCGCCAGCAGCACCACAGGATCTTGGGTGATGCGTTGAACCAGCCCCTTCTTTTCCAAAGCTCTGATGACGGCCATGGAGACGCCGACCTCCTCCAGAAATGGCTCTAGTTCGATCGGGCCGCTACGCTCCAGGAGCGCAGCCAGGGCTTCGGCCTGCTTGTAAGCACGACCCAGGTCTGCCGATTCTGCTCCGGGCAAACCGACGATGAGCGTGCGCCGCTCGGTCAACTCCAACCACCCCCGGTCGACCAAGGCCCGAACCGGGCTCTGGCTACACTCGGCCAGTCCACAAAGCTCAGGCACGATGAGCGGGGCATCGGCATGGCGGGCCAGGACCAGCAGGACGTCAGCCTGTTTGGAGGTGTGGCCCAAGCGGGGCAGGGCTGCTTCAATCGTGGCATCGTCGGCCAGGAGGCGGACATACTGCACGCGCGGCGGGGCGGGTTTGGGCGGCACCAAAGCGAATCGGGCATCCAGCAGTCCTTTATCGGCCAGAGCATACACCACCGCTTCGGGTTCGTCAGCGTGGATGTGACCCAACAGGGTGCTCAGGCGCAACTGCCCGCCCCGTTTTTTCAGAAGCTCCAAGATCGCCCTCTCGTCGGTTGTCAACTTGTCAAGAGGTGGAGTGCCCGGAACGGGGGTCACGACGATAGAGGTCCGTGACTCCAAGCCGGGGGGCAGCATGAGGCGCACCGCCTGGCTCAAAGGCTCCAGGTACTCGCTGGCGATCCAGAGTGCCAATTCGATCTGAACCGGCGTGACAACGGGCAATGGGTCGAGGATCTCGACCACATCGCGGATCTCGATCTCTGGGGCGAGGTCGGGTGGAGGCGTGTCGCGCAAGGCGGTGACGACGCCCAGAGCCGTCGTCGGTCCCAACGGCACCTGGACCAGGTGACCGACCGCTGCCGTATCGCGCAGGCGCTCCGGCAGGCTGTAGGTGTACGTTGGCGAACGCGAGTCGTCGCCCCGCAACGGCTTGCTTCCGGCGGCTGGGCGGTGATGGGTGGGGCGATTTACGATGATGTCTGCATACATGTGACAAATAGAGAATGACAAACGACGATCGGCATCACCGAGATTTGTAGACGGCTGCAGCCATGTACCCCACGGTATACTGCCCCCTCCGGCGATTGCCGGTCACGTCGCCGGAATTGGTGTGGTGCAGAATCTTGGTGCTGTCTGCACCGAGGGTTTTGGCAGCATGGAGGGCGGCCAAGATCGGCATACGGCCGCACACAGAGCTGCCAGGGGCAGAGAGCAACGACGTAAGGGTCTCCAAATCGTAGGCGGCGATGGCTTCCACAACCGGTTTGTCACGGCGAACTACCTCGTCATAGTTCTCGATGTGGTGCATGTCTGAGCTGGCGACGAGGAGGACGCGCCCGTCATCCTTGGGCCGCTGGCGGATGGTCTCGGCCAAAGCTGCGGCCAGACGCCGGGCCGCAGCCGGATCGTCGGCGCTCATCATGATGGGTACCAGGCGGAACTCTCCAAGCTGGCGCTGCAAGAAAGGCAACTGGATTTCCAACGAGTGCTCAGCATCGCGGCGGACGCGGCGCAGCGAGATTTGGGTGACCAAGTCAGCGATGAAGGCCTGGTCCAAAGGCACCAACCCCAAAGGCGTCTTGTAGGCATCCTCGCTGCTCACAGCATAGTCGCCGACCCAGGCGCGGTGGCTGGGTCCCATGAGCACAACGGTGTCCGGTTCCCGCCTCTCAAGCTGGCGATAAGCATAGGCAGCCACCTGGCCCGAGTACGCATAGCCAGCGTGAGGGCTGATAAGGCCCAGCAGCTCACCCTCAACGGGCGGCTGGTCCACGCGGGCCAAATAGTCGTCGACGGCGCGGGCCAAGCTTTGCTCACTACCAGGATACCAGCTCCCAGCGATAGTGGATTGACGAATGCTTTCCGGCATGTCCATACGTCACCTCCTAACGTCGTTGAACATCTGGAATGAATCCACCTCCTATTATAGCACAGAATGGGCCAGCCGGGTATCCTCCTCAGCGGCGGGGGACTTGAGAATACGTGGGGATGGAAGAACGATGATCAATGACGCTTCCAAGGCAAAACAGAAGCCCCTACGTCCCTGCGTAGGGGCTCTGCTTTCCGCAAGACCCGTGCACCGGGGAATCTGAACGCTCCTGTCTCGATGTGATACGACAGCGGATGGCTGGACCTTATTCAGCCCTCATGGTCAAATAGCCTGCTGCGCCGCTGAGAATGGCAATTAGCGCGCCCGGCAAGAAATTGCCCCACGTGACGTCAAGTACCAGGCTGTACCCAGCAACGAACGGTGAGACAACGAGCCAAACGCCCAAGATCGCCGATAGCCAGCAGAACCAAGCCGGTCCGCCCCCCAGCCCCAAGGCAAATGCGCCGCTGAGCAAAGCGACCAGGATGCCAGGGATGACGCCAGCTAGATAGACCCCAAGGCAAACGTCCCACGGAAACAGGAAAGGGGCAATTGCTGCCCAAATACCCAGTAGACAACTGATCCAGGCTAACCCTTTCATCTCTCCCTCCTTTTACCTTGCCTCAGGCACTTCAAAAGCCGGTCGGTAACCTTCACCTACAGTATATCAGAAAGCAAAGGGGATGTCAACGCTTTGCGATTTTGTCCTGCAAAATAATGATGGCCTTGGTCCGTCGCGTTTAATCAGGGGTGAGGCGACGCAGTTCGTCCAAGTAGGGCTCTACCTCGTCGGCTTGATCGGGATTGAGCTCCAAATAGATCTCGAAATGCCTTCGAGCCTCAGCGTACTGCCCCAACTCTATACGAGTCAGCGCCAGGTTCCAATGAGTGAGGGAATCGTTGGGATCCAGCTTCAGAGCTGCCTCGTAGGCGTCAACAGCCAACGAGGGCTCCTCCAGATAGTTGTGGGCCAGACCCAAGTAAAAGTACGTCGAGACATCGGCCAGGGAGGCATCCTGCGCCAGTGCCTGCTCGAACTCGACGATGACCTCGTCCCACGCCTCCCGCTCGACAGCCTGCTGCCCGCGTAGTAGATGGCTGCGCGGGCTTTGGCGCTGAGTGAGCGTGGCCAAGACGGTGCCCCCCACCAGGATCGCCACGGCCAAGACCAAGGCCGGCCAGTAGCGTCCCAAGCGATTGCGGTCCACCACGCGAAGGCGGAGTGGATCGACCTGATAGCGGGGGGCTAAAGCCCAACCGAGGCCCAATCCGCTCAACAGGCCGCCCAGGTGAGCCAGGTTATCTATGCCGGGCTGGGTGAAACCAAAGAAGAGGTTGATGACGATCAAAAAGACAATGTTGGCCAAGCGCGCTCGACCCCATGCGCCCAAACGCTCGCGGTGGAGGTAGAAGAAGGCTCCCAGCGCGCCGATCAGGCCAAAGATGGCCCCCGAGGCCCCGGCTGTCAGGCTGGGGCTGAAGGCATAACTCGCCAGACTGCCATAAAGACCGGATAGGAAGTAAATAACCGAAAATCGCGCCCGGCCGATGAGACGCTCGAGTTCCGTGCCGATGGCGATCAGAGCGTAGCCGTTGAAAAGAAGGTGCATAAAGCCGATGTGGAGGAACATGGAGGTCGCCAGCCGCCAATACTCCCCGTCGGCGATGAAGGGCGTGACCTTGGCCCCCAGCCGTACCAGGACTTTGGTGCTTGTCGAGCCGCCGGTTGCGGTCTCGACAAGAAACATCAAGACGATGAGGCCCAGCAGGATCCAGGCGACGATGGGGCGGCTCAGCGGCAAGGTGTAGGCCACACGGCGCGTCTGCGAGTTCACAGGACCGTTCACAGATCGATCCTTTGCGGCACCGAGCGACAGTGCTCGGCGCGGATGATGGCAACCACATCATCCACCGCTTCATCCAATCTGTCACGACGGTTGACGACCACATAGTCAAAGTCCGGAATGCGACACATCTCCCGCCGGATGGTATCCAGGCGACGTTGCAGCGCCTCCTCCGACTCGGTGCGGCGGCGGCGCAAGCGGTCGATCAGTTCCTCCTCTGATTCGCAGATGAGAAAGATGGTAATCGCCTCCGGGATCAGCTCCTGAACCGTATCCGCACCCTGGACATCCACGCGCATTACCACGTCCTGTCCCGAGTCCAGGGCCTCGCGAATGTGGGCTTTGGGGACACCCTTGTACTGGCCGTAGACAATGGCGTGCTCCAGCAATCCGCCATCGGCGATCATCCGCTCGAACTCGGCGGTCGTATAAAAGCAGTAGTCGCGTCCATGGACCTCGTTCGGACGGGGCGGTCGGTCGGTGGCGGTGACGACAAAGTGAAAGGGAAGACCCCGCTCCTTCATCCGCTGGACGACCGAGTCCTTGCCCACCCCCGAGGGGCCCGAGATGACGACGAGCAGCGGCGGCTGCTTCCGGTCGAATGGATCTGTTGTCTTGGGCCTATTGCCCATTTGCTCCCCCTTGCGAGCTCTGGAAATTTGCGCTGAGGCTCATTTGCAGTATAATCTCAACATCGGACCTCTTTTTGGGATCCGTGTGGTATGCAAAGTGTTGTTGCGAGTGTCTGGCAAAAGAAATGTATTTGGATTGAGGTGCCAAACTATGCCGATTTACGAATATCATTGCCATGATTGCCGTCGCCGCGTGAGCATCTTTTTCCGATCGTTTTCCGACATCCAAGACAAACCCCAGTGCCCTCGCTGCGGGGGTAAGCGGCTGACCCGAGTGATTTCGCGGGTATCGGTCGTCCGCTCGGAGGAAAGCCGTCTGGACGACTTGGCCGATCCCTCCATGTTGGATGGCCTGGACGAAGACGATCCCAGGAGCCTTGCCCGCTGGTTGCGCAAGACGAGCGACCAAGTCGGTGAGGAGATGCCAGAAGAGTTCGACGAAGTCATCGACCGGCTGGAAAAAGGCCAAAGCCCGGAAGAGATCGAAGAAGCGATGCCTGATCTGGCTGAGGATTTTGGCGGCGGCATGGACGATTTCGCGTGATGAGATGATGAGGACCGAGGCGCCGAGACGTGTCTCTTGCAGGTCGTTGCCTTGTCGCCCCCCCCTTTTCTAAAACTGCTCGAACTGAAGCACATCCAAGACAAAGACGGTCGCCCCGCCAACCTGGACTTCCACAGGAGACGGGATATACATTTCGCCGGGCTCTATGACCGGCGGCAAGGGGCTGACAAACTGACGCCGGGTGTGACAGTTTTCGCGGATCAGTTTCAGGACCTGGGGAATTCCCTCATCTTTTGCACCAATAAGGATGGTGGAATTCCCCTGGCGCAGAAACCCCCCAGTCGTGCTAATGGTGGTCGCTTGGAAGCCCGCCTCCGTCAACGCCCGCAACAACTGCTCAGCGTCGTCGTTGTTGACGATGCTCATGACCAACTTCATACCGTCTGCGTCT
>JASFTJ010000087.1:0-7860 GCA_050053615.1 Anaerolineae bacterium
AACCTCTGGCCAGGAGGCCGCAGGGCCGCCGGTCACCTCCCAGATCCGCACCTTGCCGTGCGAGCCGCCGGCTGCCAGCAGGTTTCCGGACGGCGAGAACACCAGGGCCTCCATTTCGTCCTCAAGGTGGAGCACGGTGTCGTCGACGACGGTTGCCGCGAGCCAGTCGGACACGGCACGCAAGCTGGGTTCGTCACCGTGGTAGACGTCTTTGGCAGTGGGCGTCCCATACCATGCGATGCTGTCAGGGAGCCGGTCTCCGACGTACGATTCGCTGCCCAGCACGACGCCGCCGGGCCAGTTCACGAGCCGGATGTCCCAATCGACCCGGTAGCCGGGGATCCTGCCGCCGTATGTGGCGACTCGGGCGCGGGTCCTCTTCACGCACACCAGGGTCTGCACCTCATCGGCACCCCGGGCCAGGTACGGCGGATCGAAGGGCGACATGCTCTCGATGCCTACCTTCCAACCCTCCTGTCCAGGGCCGGGGCTCTGGAGGTAAAGGAGGTAGGCCTTGGGGGAGCCCTGACCGACGGGTTGCGTGAAGGCGCGTTCGCACAGTGCGGCAGCCTCGGGCAGGAGGGACTGGGGGGGCTCAGGTGTTGGCACCTGCAAGACCTCGAATTCGGGGGTCGAGGCGGGGAAGAGCGAAGGTTTGAAGTGTCGAAGGGCCTCTACCGCCGCCAGAACAAGGGCGCCGGCTGCCAGAATCAAACCGATGGCACACAGGGCCTTGACCAAGCCGTTTTGGCGTCTCCACCAGCGCGCCGGGCTTTTCCGCCGTTTCATCGTGCTGCTCCCTTCTCCCTGTGGACGGAGCCCTCTCACCTACACTGCACCCCGGCGCCGAACTCGCGTGTATCCTGATCCCGACACACTGCGCAGTCACGGCTGGTCAGCTGCAGCCCGGGCACTGGAGCTCAGAGGCGACATCTGGGCAGTGATGATGGGACAAAGACGATGGCGCCGTGAATGGTCTTGGCTAATAAAAACATTATAGCACAGACGGATCGACCTTGACAAGTCAGGAGCATCTGTGTCCAGGGCCCTGTCAAAGTCGCGAGTTCGGCGGATATGGGCCGGCATGCACGCCTTGAATCGCTGCGAAACGCACAGGTCTGACCTTGCCGCTCGCTGTCATCGAGTGTGTTCCGGCGACTTTGACAGGACCCTAATCTGTGTCAGCGATTCTTAATGTGGTAATCTTGGCTCGCCATTTGATTCTGCTAGCCGAAAATGCACGCCGGTTTAAAGACCCGCCGCTCAGGATGAATAGCCCCTGGGGGTTGTTCGGGCTGACCAACGGATACCTGAGATGAGTATTTTCGGCCAGGACGGGGCCACTCGGCGCTGGGTGCGCCACCAGAGCAACTGGTTCCGTCGGGATGACCCACGCATCCACTGGCTGGACGTGACCAGAGAGTCCCAGGACCGCGCCCTGGATCTCCTGCGCCGATTCCTTCAGCCTTCATTTCCCGCCGATTCTGTGGTACAATAGACCTACCAAACTGGAGGCCGAGCCATGAACTGTCCTCGATGTCAGACAGAGAATCCAGCTACCGCGCGCTTTTGCCTGAGCTGCGGTGGGGCGTTGGCCTCGGACTGCGCCAATTGTCAGGCCGAGTTGCCTGTCGAGGCTCGCTTTTGTCTGAGCTGCGGCCAGCCGGTCGCTGCCAGCACGCCCGCGGACGAGGCCCGCCTCACCCGCTTGGCGGCAGCCACACCTGCGCCGCTGGCCCAAAAAGTGCGCGAGGCGGCCCACCTGGCCGGCGAGCGCCGGATGGTTACAGTGCTGTTCGTGGATGTGGTCGGCTCTACTGCGCTGGCCGAGCAGCTGGACCCCGAGGACTGGATGGCGATCATGAACGGGGCCTTTGACCGGCTTTACCCGATCATCTACCACTATGAAGGCACCATCGCTCGCATGTTGGGCGATGCGCTGCTGGCCTTTTTCGGCGCGCCGGTGGCCCACGAGGACGACCCGGTGCGCGCGGTGCGCGCCACGTTGCACATGCTGCAAGCGGCGCGTGAGTATGGCCAGGAGGTCCAGCGTGAGCACGGCGTCCCCTTCGAGGTGCGGATTGGCTTGAACACCGGTCTGGTGATCGTCGGCCAGGTCGGCAGCGACCTGCGCTACGAGTACACGGCCATGGGCGGCGCAGTGAACCTGGCCGCACGGCTGCAGTCTGCCGCCGAGCCGATGACAGCACTGATCTCGGAGGCTACTTATCGCTTTGTCGCGCCGCTTTTCGATGTCGAGAGCCTGGGGCCTGTTGAGGTCAAGGGCAGGATAAAGCCAGTGCGCGTCTATCGCGTGCTGGGCGCCAAGGCCCGGCCGGGCCAGGTGCGGGGCTTGGCTGGCTTGGAGAGTCCCATGGTGGGCCGCGACGCCGAGCTGGGCAAGCTGCTAAAGCTCTGCGAGGCGGTTCGCGCTGGCCTGGGGCGCGCGGTGCTGGTGGTCGGCGAGCCCGGGCTGGGAAAAACGCGGTTGATCTCTGAGTGGCGGGCTGCGGTGCAGGAGCACATGAACGAGCCTCCAAGGGCTCTGTGGGCTGAGGGGCACTGCGTCTCCTACGGCCAGGGGCTGGCCTATCACCTGTTGATGGACCTGCTGCGTTCGATCGTACGCATCCCCGAAGCCGCCGGCGAGCTCGAGGCCCACGCGGCGCTGGAAACCCTGACCGGCGACCTGTTCGGCGACCAGTCCCTGGAAGTGTTTCCCTACTTGGGGCACCTGCTCATGCTCAGGCTCGAAGGCGAGGCGCTAGCCCGGGTGCAGACGCTGGACCCACAGGCCTTGCAGGCCCAGTATCTGGCCGCGATGCGCCGCTTGCTGGGAGCGCTCGCGGCACGCCAACCGCTGGTCCTGATCCTGGAGGATTTGCACTGGGCTGACCCCTCGTCGACCGAATTACTCGTCAAGTTGCTACCCTTGGCTTCGGCGGCGCCTGTGCTGTTCTGCCTGGTCACCCGTCCCGACCGCGATGCGCCGGGTTGGGGCCTGGTCGCCGCCGTTCGCGAGTTGATGGGTGGCAGCCTCACCGAGATCACACTCGATGCCTTGTCCGAGCGCGACAGTCAGCAGCTCGTGGCTAACCTGTTGGAGATCGAGGATCTGCCGGATCAGGTGCGCACGATCATCCTCGAGAAGGCGGAAGGGAACCCGTTCTTCGTCGAGGAAGTGATTCGCATGTTGATCGACCGGGGGGCCATCGTTCAGCAGGATGGACGCTGGGTGGCAGGGGCGGAGATCAAAACCGTGGAGATCCCCGACAACTTGCAGGGGTTGCTGCTGGCGCGCATAGACCGCCTGCCCGATGAAGCCAAACACGCTTTGCGGGTGGCCGCCGTCATCGGCCGCCAGTTCCCGGTGAAGGTGCTCCAGTACGTGCTGGAGGGGGGAGACCTGCGATGACGGTCATGGGCCAGCTTGGCACATTGGAATCGGCTGGGTTGATTCGCCTGGCCCGCCTGGAGCCGGACCTGGAGTATCTCTTTCGTCACGCGCTGGTGCAGGACGCGGCCTATGCTTCGTTGCTGGAGAGCGACCAGCGGCAGTTGCACCTGGCCGTGGGCGAGGCTGTGGAGAGCCTCTATCCGGATCGGCTGGATGAATATGCGCCGATGCTGGCTCGCCACTTTGAACGGGCAGGCGAGGACCAGCACGCGCTTGACTATTTCATCCGAGCGGGCGACGCGGCGCTGGCCGCTTACGCCAACCAGGAGGCCGAGAGCCAGCACCGCAGTGCCCTGGCTTTGACCTGCTCCGAGGCTCAGCGCGCCGTTCTTCTGGTTGGATTGGGCGAGGCCCTGTTCCGGCAGAGCAGTTTCGAGGAGGCGATGCACGTCTGGCGCGAGGGGATCGATCTGCACCAGGCTCTGGGAGACCTGGCCGGTGTGGCCCGGCTCTACGCCCGGTCGGCTCGCGCTGCCTGGCACGCCGATGACACGCCGGAGGGTTTGAGGTTGTGTCTGGAGGGTTTGGATGCGCTGGGTAGCGCCCCGGAGAGCCGGGAGTTCGCCCTGCTAGTGCACGAAACCGCCCGCGCTTATCACTTCAACGGTCAGTCGGACTGGGCGCGCCCCCTCTGCGAGCAGGCGCTGGATATGGCCGAGCGTCTGGGAGCGGTGAACGTCCAAGCCGACGCGCTGGCGACCCTGGGTGTCTTGCATGGCACGCCGGGTGAAGAGGCTCTGGCGGCGCTCATCAAGGCGGTGGATCTGGCTGAATCGGCTGGGCTCCTGGAAATCGCCTGTCGAGCCCACCACAACTTGGCCGTGATGAAGAGTGGTCTTCTGGCTGACGAAGAAGCCGCGCGCGAGCATTACTTGCGAGCGGCCGAGTTTGCCCGTCGGGGAGGGCTCGCTTCTGCGGAGATGTTTTCCCAGATCAGTGCCTTGGGTGCGTCGCTGGGCATGGGCGACCTGGCGGCCGTGGAGGAAGGGCTGGCAGCGCTTGAGGAATTGGCAAGCACCCTCCCGGATCCGGAAGTGACCTATCTGGAAATCTCCACTGTACGCTCCGCCTGGCTGTGGATGCGAGGCGAACGCGAGGAAGCCTTGCGGTTGCGGAGGGCTAGCCAGGCTCAGGCGCGTCAGCGCGCAAACCTGCAGATGCTGTCCAATGCCGACATGGATCTAGCATCCTCTCTGCTCGAACTCCACCGATCCGGGGAACTCGATGATCTGTCGGAAGCCGAGTCAGCCGTAGTGGAGGCGGTCGAGCTTGGCAAGCGAGGTATCGGGGGCAAAGTGTGGCCCTATTGCCAGCTCATCGTCGTCCGCGCTCGCCAGGGCCGCTTCGAGGACGCCCACCAGATGCTGACCAGTGCCCGAGAACGGGTAGAGCATCAGCCCACGGCGTGGAATAGAATGTCTTTGACAATAGCCGAAACAGAGCTGGCCGCCGGCGAAGGCCGCTGGTCCGAGGCTCTAGCTGGCGCTGAGGAGATCGCCGGTACTCTTATCAAGCTGAGAAAGCGTTGGATGTGGGCACGTACCCTCCAGGACTGGGCCGAGTTTCACCTCTCGCGCGGCGAGCCGGCTGACTTGGAGCGAGCACAGGCCCTGCTTCGCAAGGCGCGGGACGCTTTTGAAGAGATGGGCTCCCCCTTCTACGTGGAACTGGTGGAGAGCAGGTTGCAGCCACTGCAGGCTCAGACCTACGCCCAGACCTTGACCCTGAGCGCGGCCGCCCAGGAATTGGCCGTGGCGGGCAGGATCCAGGAGGGCCTGTTGCCCAGAGAGTCGCCTTTTGTGCCGGGCTGGCAACTGGCGGTCATTCTCGAACCGGCCCGCGAGACCTCTGGGGATTATTACGATTTCATCCCGCTTCCGGAGGGGCGCTGGGGCATCGTCATCGCCGACGTGGCCGACAAGGGGGCAGGCGCGGCGCTGTACATGGCCCTGAGCCGGACGCTCATTCGCACCTACGCTGACCAGTATCCCAACCGGCCGGCCCGGGCCCTCCGCGCGGCCAATGAGCGCATCCTGGCCGAGACACGGGCCGACATGTTTGTCACTGTCTTTTACGGCGTGCTCGATCCAGCCAGCGGCGCGCTAGCCTATTGCAATGCGGGCCACAACCCACCCTATCTGGCAGCCGGTGGAGAGGTCCGGGCGCTGGGCAGAACGGGCATGGCCCTGGGCGTTCTCGAAGAGGCGACCTGGGAGCGAGGCCAGATCAACTTCGCGCCGGGCGACAGGCTGGTGCTTTATACCGACGGCGTCACCGATGCCGAGGCAGCCGACGGGTCGATGTTTGGCACCGAGCGCCTGCTGGCAGTGATTCGCGCACACCAGCGCGGGACAGCCCAGGAGATGCAGGCAGCCCTGCTGGACGCAGTCCACGCCTTTGTGGACGCTGCGGCCCCCTTTGACGATGTGACCTTGATGGTCGTGGCCCGGCTATGACCCCCTTGATGCAGCACCTAGCCCGACTGGAGGCAGCTGGCCTGATCCGGGTGGTTCAGGTCGAGCCGGAGCTGGCCTATGGCTTTCGACACTCCCTGATCCAGCAGGCTACCTACGATTCCACACTGCGGGCCGACCGGCAGCGGCTCCATCGGGCTGTGGGTGAGGCCTTGGAAGCCCTCTATCCGGAACGCCTTGACTCACTGGAGCTCGCGCCTCGTCTGGCGCGACACTTTGCTGAGGCCGGTGATGTGGCCCGGGCCTTGAAGCATTTTGTCCTGGCCGGCGAGGCGGCGCTGGCGGCTTTCGCCAATCGGGAAGCAGAGGAGCACTATCGTCGAGCACGGGCTTTGGCGAGCTCCGATGCTGAGCGGGTCCAGCTCCTGTTCGGCCTGGGCCAAGCACTGTTCCGCCAGAGCCGCTTCGAGGAGGCCATCCAGACCTGGCGGGAGGGGATCGAGCTCTGCCGGGCTGCGGGCGACAGCGAGGGCCAGGCCCGCTTCTATGCCCGCTCGGCCCGCGCCGCCTGGTACGGCGACGTGGCGCAGAGCTTGACGTTTTGCCAGGAAGGGTTGGAGGCGGTTGCCGGCGCGCCGGAAAGCGCTGACCTGGCCCGGCTGCTCCACGAGGCGGCCCGCGCCCACTTTTTCAACGGCCTGCCTGCCGAGGCCCGCCAGCTCTGCGACCGGGCGCTGGCCATGGCCGAGCGCCTGGAAGTTGCCGGAGTGCAGGCCGACGCGCTGGCAACGATGGGCATGCTCTACGACGACGCTCCTGAGCGGGCCCTGGATGCGCTGACCCGGGCGGTGGTGCTGGCCGAATCCCACGACCTGCTCTACCAGGGCGCTCGAGCCCACACCAACCTGGCCTATCTTCTGTACAGCTTTCTGGCCGATCTGCAGGCCGCTCGCGACCACGACCGGCGGGCCGCTCAACTGAGCCGCAGGCGCGGCAGCGTCATCGGCGAGGTCCTGGGCCTGGGCAACGTGGTCTACCTGTCGCTGCTGCTGGGTGATTTTGAGGAGGCGGAGGCGACGCTGGCCACGCTGCGCCACTTGCTGGACGAGGTAGACGATCCGGGCACGGTGGCCGTTCACGTTCGCATCAACGAAACGATGCTTATGCGCTACCGGGGAGAACTGGCCGAGGCGGTCGGCCACCTGCGGGAGTGCCAGGCTGCGGCGCGCGAGCGGGGCAGCCTGGAGGACCTTTGCTCGGCCAGCGCGGAGCTGGCCAACGCGCTGCTGGAGTCGTGCGTGCTGACCGGCGATCTGCTGCCGCTGTCGCCCCCCAGCACTGACAAGCCGTCGCTCCAGGCCCTGACCCTGGAGAGCCCGAATCCGGCGTTGCGGGCCTGCGAGTCCACCGCCGATGCCCTGCTGGAAGCCGAGTCCGCGGCTGCAGAGGCAGTGGAAACCAGCGAGCGGGCCGGGTGGACCAGCGTTCAGGCCCGCTGCCTGTTGAGCATGTGTCGGGCCTTCATGGGCCGCTTGGAGGAGGCCGAGACGCTGCTGGCCAGCACCTTGGAGAAGGTCAGCGGCAGCCCGACCACGTTCGACCGGGTGTTGCTTCTGTGGACCCAGTCGATGCTGAACGTGGTGGCGCAGCGCTGGCCCGAGGCGGTGGTCGCTTTTGAGGATGCGGCCGGCATCTGCGCCTCGCTGGGCATGCGTTGGTGGTGGGCGCGCACGCTCCAGGCCTGGGCCGAGGCCCTCATCCTGCGCGGCGAGCCGGC
Source organism: Anaerolineae bacterium (assembly GCA_050053615.1). Classification (GTDB taxonomy): domain Bacteria; phylum Chloroflexota; class Anaerolineae; order JAAYZQ01; family JAAYZQ01; genus JASFTJ01. Next base: position 7,649 of record JASFTJ010000087.1, read on the forward strand.
TGGCCTGGAACAGGCGCGGGCGCTGCTCCGTGAGGCGCTGGTCCTCTTTGAGCAACTGGGCCTGCCCTGTTACGCTGGCCTGGTCGAAAGCCGCCTGGAGATGCTGCGGGCCAGGACGTACGTCTGGACCCTGGCCCAGGAAACGGTGGCCCGCGAGCTGGCCGTGGCGGCCAGGATTCAGGAGGGACTTTTGCCCGGCGAGTCGCCCTACC
>JASFTJ010000088.1:0-7828 GCA_050053615.1 Anaerolineae bacterium
CTGGGTGAAAGTCTCACGTCAGGATCAATGAAAGAAAGAGAGGAAAACAGATGAAGAAAAAAGGATTGATTCTCCTGTTCGGATTGATTGTCATCTTGAGTAGCTGGTGGTTCCTTAACGGCAGCTCACGCGCCCAGCCGTCACACGGCGTGATCGACGTCTGGGCTACGTGGGGCGACGACCCTGCCCAACTCCAGGCACTCTTTGATCGCTATAGCCAGTCAAGCGGTGTCCCCGTCCGGGTCACGACCCGGGTGAAAAGCAAGGAGCTTCTGAAAGCATTGGCTGGTCCCGAGCCGCCGGACCTGGTAGTTTTGAGCAGCGTGGATCTGGTCGCAGTCTACCACCAGCAGGGTCTGGTGGAACCACTCGATGGCTGGATCCAAGTCACCGGCATCGACTTGGACGATGTCTACCCCGCTCCCCTGGCCCAGTGCCAGGGTCTGGACGGCGTCACCCTCTGTCTGCCCTGGGGCAGTGATGTCGACGCCCTGTTCTGGAACAAGGATCTGTTTGCATCCGCCGGGCTCGACCCTGAGCGCCCGCCGCAAACGATGGAAGAGCTGGTCGAATACGCCGGCAAGCTCACTCTCCGCGACGAGCAGGGCGAACTGACCCAGGTTGGGCTCATCCCCGACTTTCCCCGCTCGCACGCCGATCTGTACGTTCGCATGTTCGGCGGGGGCTTCTATAGCGCCGATGGCGACGAACTGGCGGCCAATCGCCAGGCGGTGATCGATGCCCTTGCTTGGCAGAGGCAGTTCTACGACGTTTACGATCCGGCGGAACTCGAGGAATTTGCCTCGTCCTTCACTCCTTACATGACCTCTCGCCACCCCTTGTATGCCGGAAGGAGACTGAGTTGCCAGCACTGCCACCGGTCTTCGCCCATCCAAAACGGCAAGACCCCTGACACCGGTTTTTTCGAAGGCAAGATCGCCATGATGATCGATGGGGAATGGCAAGTGAGTCCCAATGCGCTCTCCCATGAGGAGTTCCGGGTGAGCTATGGCGTCGCTCCCTTCCCGCCGCCCGCGACACACCCCGACCGGGCCAACACCGCCGTGGTTCAGGGTCCGGTCGTGATCGTTCCCGCCAGTGCGGTGGACAAAGAGGCGGTCGTCCAACTGCTGGCCTGGATGATGTCTCCCGAGATTGTGGCCGAAGCGGCATATGCCCACTCCCTTCTGCCCACGAGTCGTACTGCTGCCCAGGACCCGCGCTTCCAGGAAATCCCCAACTTGGAGGTGTTTATGAGCCTGTTGGCCCATCCCAACGCCAAGTACATCATCACGACACCCATCAGCTCGGATCTGAACGAGACGCTGGGCCAGGTCGAGGCGGAGGTGCTGGACAAAAGGGGCGATCCGGTGCCGTTGCTGAACGAGGTCCAAGTCGAGTTCGCACCCAGGCTGAAGGAAGCGTTGAGCTACCACGACGGACCGTAGATCCCTCGCTGGTTTCCAACTTGTCGTCTCCAGTTCCTATAATTCGACCATACAACCCAGACCGGGCACGTCGCGGGACACGAGCCAGCCGTTCTCAAAAAAGAAGCCGGGTCGGGTGGGGTCGTTCACCAGGTCAAAGTGGCCGTCTAGGTCGCCGTAGCAGACGTTGGGGCTGCTCAGAGCCAGGCCGAGCCCTGCGGCGATGAGCAGCGCCGGCTCATTGATGCAGCCCACCATGGTCGCCATCTTGGCTGCTCGGGCGATGGTGTCTATTTGGCGGGCGCAGTGCAAGCCCCCACAGGTGGCCAGCTTGACACTCAGGCCGTGGGCGGCGCGCTTGCTGGCAATCTCTAGCGCCGAGGGCGGCCCTAGCAGGCTCTCGTCGGCCAAGATCGGTACAGGGCTCTGCTGGGTGACTTGCTGTAGGGCCTTGAGGTCGTCAGCGGGTGTGGGCTGCTCTAGCATCTCCAGTTTGCCCGCCAGGGTCCGGGCTATATCGAGTGTTTGTTGGACGGTGTAGCCCTGCTCTGCATCCAGACGCAGGGCAAGGCTGGGCAGCGCACGGTGGACCGCCTGTACACGGCCAACATCCTCTTCCGGGCTGAGCCCTCCCTTGAGCTTGAGAATGCGGAAGCCCTGCCGAGCACGGTCGCGGGCCAGTTCCACGCTCTCTTTGACCGGCATGATCCCGAGCGTGATGGAGGTCTGAATGCGATGGCGGTAACCGCCCAACAGGCGGTGCAGGGGCAAACCTGCTGCCAAGCCCAAGAGGTCGTAGAAGGCAATATCGAAGGCACAGCGGGCAGAGGGCGTACCCTCGGTGAGGGAGGCCAGTTGGGCCAGGGCGTACTCGGTGTTCAGCGGATTGAGGTCGAGCGCACGATCGGCGCAGGCGTGACATACCCGCGTCACCTGATCCAGCGTCTCGCCGCTGAGGGCAGGATCAAAGGCGGCACAGCCCCAGGCCACTTGCCCCCCTCGGGTCTCGATTCGCACGAATACACAATCCATCCGTTCCACCTCGTTAGGGTGGGCCGCTGTCCGGTAGGGCAGCCGAAGGTCCAACTCTACCGGAATGACTTTGACGTGTGTGATTTGCATAGCGTGCCTCCCGTTTTGCCTGGATCCTTGCTTCTTGGATGCTCGTGGGTGCTGGGCGTTGGCAGTTTGCCAATCACTTTGTCCATGATATCCAAGTTCTGGTGCGTTGTCAACTGACCATTTCTCGCTCGAGAATGCCCGTCATGCAGCCGATGCCACCGGCTGCCTTGATCAGTTCGTCCACCTCGACGGTCAGGCAGGTAATGCCGGCGTCCTCGTAGAATGCCTGCGTGATGGGGTTCCCGGCGGCCATGAGAATCTGCCGCGGACCCAATGTCACAAAGTTGAGGGCCATTCTGCGCTCTGCCTCTCCTTCGTCAGGCAAGAAGAGGACCGTGTAGCCGCGCGCCCGCAGCGCTTCGACGGCGCCGAAGGGCACTCGCCCCGGCCAAGCCAGGGCCAGATCACGGTCGGCAAAGCGCAACTGGCCCATGAGGTGCATCGCCCCGTAGGGCAGACCGACAGGGACGACTTGGACGCCCATCTCGCGCAGCAGGCTCGTCACCTGTGCGGCTCCTTCGGCGTTGGTCCGCAACCCTGTGGCTAGAAGGACCGTCCTCGGGTCGATCCAGGCGGCATCGGCGCCCTCAAAAAGCCCCGTGCCGCGCACCGTTCGCAGGATGGGGACGCCTAGGTCGGCCAGCCGACGGGCGACAAAGCGCTCCTCGCCGGCCCTCACAGTGGAGGCCGGTCGACCGATGATCGCGCCCTCTGGCGTCATGAACATAAGATCGGCGACGAACATCAGGTTGGGCGGGGGCGTGCCCTGGGGCTCCAGACCCAGACAATGAACGGCGACCCCAACCTCTCGATAGGCTTGAGCCAGGGCATCGTGCTGATGTCCTGCCCTGTCCGCATCTAATACTTCGAGCATCTGCAAGCGGTCCGGCTCTCTGGCCTCCTCGAGTTCCGGGCCCGGCCGGTGGAGGAGGACGGCCTTGAGCGGGGACCACTCGCTCATGACGCCACACGAGGCCCAAAGCTCGCCAATCTCCTGGCGCAGGGAGGATGTTCGGGGCGACCAGCCCGGACCTCCGTAGGCTGCAGCTTCAGCTGGATTTCTCATGCTGTACCTTTCTGCTTTTGCTTCGGCCGGCGGAGTTTGTACCCGCTTGAATGCACAAGTGACACGGACATCGAGCATAGGCGATTTTATCCTGCAACCTGCGGAGTACCTCGTGCGCGGCCACAGGATGGGCCTGCTGCTGTCAATGCACTGACAACGTGTGTCCCAGTGGTCGGCCTGTGCCTACAGGTCTTTGTTCAGGTGACCATCTTTCGGTCGGTCAGGTAATGCACGTAGCGCTTTTCCTCAATCGTCTGCCGAATGCGGTCCACCGCCTCCCATACTTCGCTGAATGTGGTGTAAAGGGGGGCAAGCCCCAGCCGGATGGTGTCCGGTTCGCGAAAGTCGGACAGGACGTGCATTTCTTCGATCAGGGCTCGGTTGATACGGTAACCCTCGGGATGGCGGATACTGATGTGGGAGCCGCGGCGGGTCGGGTCCCGGGGCGAGCCGAGTGAAAAACCAAATGACGCTAGGATCGTATCCACCAGGTAGACTAGATACGAGGTTAGCCGCACCGACTTGCGGCGCAGCCGTTCCACTCTGGCCTCCAACGTGAGGTCGAGTGCCGAATTGAGCGCCAGGAGGGAAAGGATGGGCGGGGTGCCTGCCAGGAAACGCTTCACGCCTGGTACAGGCTCGTAGTCGGGTTCGAATGCAAAAGGCGAGTGCTGGCCGAACCAGCCCCAGATGGGTGAGGTGAGCCTCTCCTGCAGATCTCGTCGAACGTACAGGAAAGCGGGCGCGCCCGGCCCGCCGTTGAGGTACTTGTATGTACAGCCTACAGCTAGGTCCACACCCCAGCGGTCCAATTCCGTTGGAACGATGCCGACAGAGTGGCTCAAGTCCCAGAGAACCAGTGCTCCCACGTCATGCGCCTGCTCCGTGATCGCCGCTGCGTCATAGAGGAAACCGCTCTTGAAGGTCACGTGGGAGAGGGTGAGCAGCGCCGTTTGCTCGTCCAGAGCGTCAATGACATCCTGGGGGGTCACCGTAATGCCGTCTACTGAGGAGATCAGATGGAGGTGGTGATGGTCACCCAGCAGCCGGATGCATCCTTGGAGGACGTAGAGATCGGAGGGAAAGTTCAAGACGTCGCTGACGATGCGCTTCCTCTCCGGTCGCATCGCCAGGGCGGCCATGACCAGTTTGAACAGGTTGACAGAGGTGGAATCGCTGCTGACGACCTGACCGGGTTCGGCGCCGATCAGCTGGGCGATCTTTTCTCCCACCTGTGACGGCGCTTCGTACCAACCGGTGTTCCAGGCTCGAACCAGATCGCGCCCCCACTCTGACTCTACCGCTTCCTGCATGCGCTCTGCCGTCTGGCGGGGCAAGCGCCCCAGGGAGTTACCGTCCAAATAAATCAGGCTGGGTTCGGCAGAGACGAAAACCTCACGAAAAGAAGCCAGATCATCTTGGGCATCCAAATGGCGAGCAAATGCTGGTCCCGGTTCGAAGGCCATTTCTTCCATCTGTTTGACTCCTGGTTGAAGTTTCGTCGGACTCTTGTCTGTTCAAAACTGCGTCGTGCACATTGGCTTCTGCTGCACGGCAAAGATGTGATTGATTGTGTCGACATAAGCTAGGTCCGAGATGTCGACCAGGCCGTAGCGATAGAGGCTGCGGAAGCTCACCGTCCCTGCCAGCAGTGAGGAGAACTCGGCGATGTCCAGGCCAACCTCGACATCGGGCTCACCATCCTCCAGCCGCCGGACGAATCCCTCCTTGAAGCGCAACAGGATGCTGCCGGCGTTCTCGGGCAGAAAGCTGTCCTCAATCGTCAGCTTGAGGATGCAGGTCTGCCCGCCAAAATCTCGCTCGGCCAGCAGATCGAACATGCCAGCAATATCAATGACACGATACATCAGGCCCACGCCCTGGGCGTTGGTCTCGTGGTACACAGACGAGAACAGGCGCCCGGAATCGTTGCGCGGGTCGAGCAGCAGGTGGTGGAAATCCTCGTCCTGGGTCTCGAACGTGATGCGCTGGATCTGGTCGGCCTGGCTTTGGAGAAAAGTCAACAGCTCCGATGAGGCCTCGGGCGTCTCAACAATGAACTCTTTGACCAGGATGTCGTTGGTGATAAAGTCTTGGCCGTGCTCAAAGGAAAAGACCAGGTAGCCACGGACCAGGCCTTCCTGGATGCAGCCCACGATGCGATGTGCCGCGCGGTCAAAGATGCCGCGCAGTTCGCGCTCACCTTTGTCCATCATACCGTGGGTCCGGACGGCGACGCGCTGATAGCAGTCGCGCAGGGCTTCCCGATCATCGTTGGTCAAGTAGCGTACGTGGGCCTTGGAGGGGCCTTTGGGCAGGTGGATTGGCTTGACTCGATAGCGGTTCATCTTGGTGCCATAACCGAATCCCATTTGACGATAAAAATCAGGGCGGAATGGGTAGAGGGCAGCAAAGGGCGTGGCCCGCTTGCGGCAGCGGCGTAGGAAATAGAGGATCATCTCTTTGCACACGTGCTCCTTCTTGTGTGCCAGGTGCACCGCTACCTGTCCTACACCGCCGGCCGGGATGTGGACATTGAGAAAGTTCATCTGAAAACCGTAGAGGCACATGATGCCCAGCAGCTGACCGTTCCGGAAAAGTCCGTAGAAATTGGCCGTCGGCTCTTCCTGATGAAGCTTGAGCACCCGCTCCTTGAAGCGAGCTCTATCCTCGATTTTGAGGCCCGGATAGGCATTGACAAAGATGTGAACCAGCGCGTCAAAATCCTCGGGTGAAAGGATCCGAATCTCACTCATTGCAGAGTCCTCTCGAGAGTGTCTAGCATCGTATCAGGGATTGGGATCGGCTGTCCCGTCTCGCGGTTTACCCACTCCTGGAGTGTCCGCGCCCGTGCCACCAGCGCGCCATCGCTCACGCGGGTCATGGTGCAGTGACGAACCACGGAGGTGCGCAGCACATCGGACTGCCAGGTGGCGATTTCCAGTTCGTCATCCAGCACAGCGGGCTGCCGGTATTCGATGCGGTGTCGCTTGCCGACGAGGGCAACCCCCTGGGCTTTCATTCGAGACGGCGGCCAGCCGCAGTCCGACCAGGCTTGCGCCGCACACTCCTCGATATAGGCCAAGTAGACGGCGTTATTCACGTGGCCCGCCAGGTCCAGGTCTCGCCACTCGACGCGGCGCCCGGTGTGGAATGCGCTGGACGGAGCTGACGACGCTGAGGGAAATCGCTCGCGGGGCGGGGCCGAGTCAGGTACGCCCTGGGGGAAAAAGGCAGCTTTCATCTCGGTCGGGATTTCTGCCGGACGCCCGGTTTCGCTATCCAGGAAGGCCCAGTCCGTGTAGGCGCGGGCCACCAACTCGCTCGAGTCGGATCGGCGCAGCTCGTAGGCCCGGCGGGAGCGGACCCGTCGGAAGTCGGCCACCCAGGTCTTGACCTCGACGGAGTCAAAATAGTGGAGCGGGTGCAAGACCTTGAGGTCTGTCTCGCGGATGAGCCAGTGACGGCCAAGGGCATTGTAGCGGGTCAGGTCGTAACCCGCTGCTGCCGATGCGTCAAAGGCTGCCTCTTGCATGTAGCGGAGGTAGTTGGCGTGATGCACCTGCCCATGGGCGTCACACTCGTAGTGTCGCACGCGGAACCTCCGCACGTGAGTCAATGGCATCGCGTTCTCCTGTGGGGCGAGCTGCCCACTCGCTCTACTTGGCCGCTACGTTGGCGGCGATGAGGATCGGGTCCCAGACTGGAGCAAAGGGCGGCGCGTAGCTCAGGTCGAGGCCTTGCAGGTCGGCCACAGTCATCCGGTTGTGGAGCGCTGTGGCCAGTACGTCTACCCGTTTGGCCACACCTTTCTGACCGACGATCTGACCGCCCAGGAGCCGGTCCGTCTCTCCCTCGACCACCAGTTTGGCGTGGATATCCGCTGCACCGGGGAAATAGTGAGAGATGTCCTTGGCTTTGATCATGGTCTCTTTTGCGTGGAATCCCGCCGCCCGAGCCTCTGCCGCCGTCAGACCGGTCGTCGCCACAGCCAGATCGAAGCAGCGGACGACCATCGTGCCCACGATCCCGCTGAACGTGGCCTCTCCCCCGGCCGCGTTCTCCCCGGCTATGCGTCCTTGCTTGTTGGCTGTGCTGCCCAGAGGGATATAAGCCGGCTGACCTGTGACCAGGTGCAGGGCCTCGCAGCAGTCGCCCGCGGCGTACACATTGGGCAGGTTGGTGCGCTGCGAGACGTCGGTGGCGATGGCGC
>JASFTJ010000089.1:0-7825 GCA_050053615.1 Anaerolineae bacterium
AGAGTCGCCGCCGGTGGCGGGCAGCAGGCGGCTGATCTGGACGTCGGCCGACATCTCGTCCCAGACGGGCAGGCGGCGCCAGAGCCGGGGCGTGAGGGCCTGGAGGTCGGGCAGGCGGGTGGCGCCGTCCGGCGGCTTGGCGCCGTTGGCCGCCCGCAGGGCCAGGGTCGTGTAGGCGCCCCGGTGGAGGTGAAGGCGGATGGCCCGGTCCTCTGCTTCGGCGGCCCAGCGAAGGGGGTCGCCCGCAGCGGGGTCGAGGGAGAGGTAGACCTGGCCCTCGTCGGCGGCGAGGTCCTCGTCGTGGTTCTCCGCCCGGCGCAGCCGGGCCTGGGGCAGCGCCCGGTCGAGCTGGACCTGGACGTAGCGGTCGAAGGCCGGGGGCGCTTCCAGGAAGAGGCCCCGGGGGTTGGCTTCCAGGACGACGTGGCCCGCGCGTTTGGACAGGAAGCGCAGGGTGGCGTCGAGCCGCTGGTTGGGCCGGGGCGTTTTCAGCTGGTAGCGGACGTGCCAGCGGCTGGCCTTGCGCGGGCTGGCAGCCAGGGCCAGGTAGGCCAGGGTCAGGGCGGCCAGGCCCGGCCCGGCCAGCAGGGACCACGGCCCGGCCAGGGGCCAGAGCAGGGGCGAAAAAAGAAGGAGCCCCAGGGCCAGCGCCCCGATGCGGATCAGGGTTCGCAGCGACATCTCAGCCGTCCGCCTCCATTTCGGCTCGGGCAGCGACTTGCATCTCCTGTTCCTCGATGCTGGCGACCAGTTGGGCGATCCTGTCCCGGAGCAGGGGCTGCCAGGTTCGGTCGTTGCGTTGCTGGAGCCGCAGGGTTCCCTCGGCGATGAGGGCCTGGGGGCTTTTTTGTTTCTTGGCCATATCTCTCCTACTTTCTCCCCCGGATGGGCAAGGGCATGAGCGCTTCCTCGGCGGCCTGGACGTAGGGCGTCAGCATCTTGATCTCGTCGCGGCTGGCCTGGAAGAAGACGTGGTAGGGTTTGTTCTCGATGATCATCACCCCCTCGCCGACGTCGGCGCTGAGGATGACCTCGGCGTGGTGGCCCGTCAGCCCCAGGGCCTCAACGATGGTCGGGGCGGCGGTGTCGTCCACGCGCATGATGGTCTTGACCAGGGTGTTCTCCAGGATCTGGCGCCCGGCGGGCGTGTCGAAGGTGCCCCAGTTCTGGTCCAGGCACTGGATGCCCACCTTCCAGGCCCGGACCCGCTTGGCCAGCGCCCCGACGGCCTCGGCCAGGGTCGGGATGCGGGACAGGATGAAGAACTCGTCGAGGATGACGTCGGTCGGCATCTGTTGGGTGCGGCGGCGCCCCCTGCGGGTGGCCCGCTCCACGCCCGAGAGCAGGGCGTAGATCAGGGCCGGTTGGAACTCGCCCTCCAAATCGCTGACGTCGAAGGTGATGATCGGGTACTGGGGGTTGAGGTCGAAGCTCAGGGTCGTGTGGGCGTTGAAGATGCTCTGCAGCGAGCCCCCGACGAAGCGCTCCAGGTCGAGGGCCAGGTCCTGCCCGCCCTGCATGGGCCACAGGATCTCGACCAGGTCCTCCAGGAGGGGCATCCGACCGGCGTCGCGCAGATCGGCGTCGGTGCGGATGTGGTCGTCGTAGAGGCCCAGCAGGGCCCGGTCGGCGGCGGCCTTCTCCCGGACATCGAGGCCCCGGCCCAGCAGGGCTTCGAGCATGACCATGACGTGGGAGATCTGGGCGGCGGGGTGGGAGTGGACGATGTCCAGGATGTTGAGGGCGGTACCCTCGCCCAACCGCAGCCGATTGTAGCTGCCGTCCACGGCTCGGGTCAGCTTCTCAAAGTTGCCCTGGGGGTCGATGATGACGGAGCGGACGCCTTTCATGCGGTGGCGATAGGCGCGCAGCCCGGCGGCGAACGTCTTGCCCGAGCCGGTCCGGCCCAGGATGACCTCGTTGTAGGCGGGCAGGCTGAACTTGTCGAGCCACAGGGGCGAGCCGGTGGCCCGGTTGATGGCCACCAGGATGCCGCCCACGTCCTTGCGGATCTCGTAGCCGGGGGCCGCCAGGCAGGCCACGCCGGGAGAGAGGACGTTGCGGTAGGCGCGGGCGATGGCGCCGGGCACCGGGTGGGGGGTGAAGAAATGGTAGGCGTCCCACTGGTGCCACCAGGCGCGGCGGAGGTAGATCTGCTCCCGGGCGGCCGTGGACAGGACAATCTCGATTCGCTCATCGAGCTGCTTGCGGGTGTCGGCCAGGATGGCCAGGCCTAGGCCCACCTGGTGGATGCCCAGGCGCTGGTCGTTGAACTGTCGCATGGCCTCCTGGACGTCGACGTAGGCCTGTTCTTTCTCGGGGTCGGGCATCTCGTTGCCGCTGCGGCCCACAACGTCGGCCCGCAGTTTGTTGTAGGCGAAGGTCAGGGTCCGGATGGCGCGTTTGGGATGGATGGTCTTGACGTCCACGGCCAGGTAGACGGGGAAGGGCAGGCTGAGGAAGTGGATGGTCGTGCCCAGGCTGACCCGGCCGCGCAGATCGTAGGAGTAGAGAAGGGCGATGTAGGGCAGTCTGTGGCCCGGCCGGTAGCGGTATCGCCTCTTGCGTTGGGGTTGATCTTCCCGGAAGAGGAGGCGGTGGAGCCAGTCGGGCAGCAGGCTGTCGCGCCCATTGCGGGCCGGGTAGAGGTGGTGGGCCGCTTCCCGGTAGCGGCCGGGCAGGACGTCGGGCAGGGCCTCGACCTGGCGGACGGGGACGCGCAGCCCGCCTGCCAGGACGTTGCCCAGGATGTGGGCTGCCTTGTCGCTGAAGACGGCCAGGTAGTAGTCGGTGCTCTTGAGGTAGGCGGCTTCGACGATCTCTTCGAGGAAGCGGCGGTAGGCCACGATCTGCGCCCGCTCGCCGGGGCTGGCGGCTCCGGCCAGCATCTCCTTGATGGCTTGCAGGGGCGCATCCAGGGGATAGGGCCGGGAGTAGGCCAGCAGGCGGAAGCTGTCAGTCCCTGACGCGCCCGTCAGGACAGGCAGGGAGGCGTAGAAGCGGGCCAGGGAGTTCATCCTGGCCCAGAGCTCGTCCTCGGAGAACTTGGTGACGTCGAAGGAGCCGATCTGGAAGAGCTTGGCGGCGGGCACGTTAGGCTTTCTCCTGGAAGACGATGGGGCGGCCGTCCTCGTCGTGGATGGCCAAAGCGGCCGTGGTGGGCAGCGGCGCGGGCTCTTCCTCGGGCTCGAGGCTGTCTCCGCGGAGCTTGCGGTAGGCGTAGAGGGCCAGCAGGGGCAGGAACTGGTAGAGGACGAGGCCCTGGACCTTGACCGTAGTCAGGGCCAGGCCCGAGGCGACGCAGGCCAGGGTCAGCCAGGTGTCGTCGCCCAGGCCCAGGCTGAGCAGGTAGCCGCCGAAGCCGCCGATGACGTGGGCGATGGTGATGGGGCCAAAGATGGTATTCTTTTGCCGGATGAACTCCGATGGGACGCGGTACATGGTCGGTTCCCTTCCGGTGGTCAGTGGTGAGTGGTCAGTGGTGGGCAACCAGCAATCTCGTCACTATCCACTGTCCACTACGACCCTACGATCATGTTGGCGATCTCGGGCACCATGGCCAGGATGATGCCGCCCAGGACCATGCTGACGATGCCGCCGCGGTGGTCGCGGGACCAATCGGGGGCAAAGACCTTGCTCAGTAAGCCCACCCCGGCGACGGCCACGCCGACCATGGCGATGCCGGCCTTGTTGTCCTCGATGAATTGCAGGATGCCGTCCAGGATCGGGATGTTGGTCTGCTGGGCAAAGGCCGTCGGCGCTGCGCTGATCATCAGCAGGGTGACAAGGAACAGGACGCGGGTGGCGGTGTTGTCCTGAGGGTTGAGCCGGGCCAGCCTTCTGGCCATTTTGTTTCCAAGGACTTGTGCTTTGCGGAACAGCTTGTTCACGGTTCGTCTCCTTTCGCGGATGATGGAATGAGTGAAATGGGATAGAGGGTGAATACGCGCGTATTCACTCGCCGTCGGGTGGGTGGGTAGGTTCGGCTGGCTCACCTCCTTTTTCGGCCTCCGCCTGCTCGACGGGCGTGGCCTCGACCACGAGACGGCGGTTGGGGTCTTCGTCGTTGCCGCCCAGCAGGACCAGAGTCAGCCCGGCCCGGTGCTGGTTCAGCGTCTCGATCTCGTAGACGTCCACGGCCCGGCGGTCCGTGACCTGGTAGACGTTGGCTTTCCCGGCGTTGTTGCGCAGGACGAGGGTGTCGCTGATGTTCAAGTTGGCGGCCATTAGGCCCACGTTCTCTTTGGTGTAGGGCAAGCCCAGGACCACGTTGACGTAGCTCCCGGCCAGCCACGAGATCTGGTCCGGCTCGGGGAAGTAGGCCCAGGCGTCGTCGCGGGTCGTGGTGGCCACAACGGGGAAATACCGGCCCGCGAGTTCGAGCGAGACGGGGATCACGGCCTCGGCGTCGAGCTCGACGGGCTCGGGCTCGACGCGCACCTCTTCGGGTGGCAGGGGCGTCGGGGTCGTGGTTGGCGGCGGCGTTGGTGTCTGAGTTGCCGTAGGCGTGTTGAGGACCGCCGTCGCGGGAGCAGGCGTCAGGGTCTGGGTGGCGATGTGGGCCACGGCGGTGACCGTCGTGGTCGGGATGGTCGTGTCCTGGCTGGCGCCCAGGCCGCCGTAGCGGAAGAGGACGAGGGCCAGGAGGCCGAACAAGAGGCCCAGGCCGGGCAGGATGCTGCGGAAGCGGCTGCCGAGCCCTTCTTGCCCGTCGATCAGGTGGTCGGCGTCCACGGGCAGGTCCATGCTGCTGATCCGGATGACGCTGGTTCCGTCGTCGGTGGGCACGGCGCCGCCGTACTCGGCTTCTTCGAGCAGGCGCCGGGCGATGGCCAGCTCTTCCTCGTCGGAGGTGGCTCCGGCGACGGCCCGGCTGTAATATGCTTCGCAGATCTTCCGGTCTTCTTCCAGGGGGTGGGTCATAGCAGCGGCTTCTCCTTTGACGTGCTACGGGATGCGGGACGGCAGGCGCAGGGCCGGGATCAGGACGTCGATGGCCAGCTCCTCGCCCCGGAAGGTGACGGCTTCGGCCTGGCCTAGATGAGGAATGAGCACGGCGTAGGCGCCCTCGGGCGTCTTTTCGAAGTGGACCTGGCCCTGGGCGTCGGTGTGGCGGGTCAGGACCCGGCCGGGGTTGGTCCGGGAGCGGAGGTGGACGATGGCCCCGCGCACGCCCTCGTCGGGGTCGTAGATGGTGTTGTAGTTCTCGTCCACAAAGACGACGACGTGCAGGGTCGCCCTGCTGTTGTTCTTGGCTTTGGCTGCACCTCCGCCTCCAGCGTTGCCTGCGGGCCTGGCCGTGGGCACGGGGGTAGGCGTCGGCAGGGGCACGTCGATGGCGACCCGGACGGTCTCGTCGCCGCCGGGGGCCTTGACCTTGAGCAGGTACTCGCTCGTCTCCCGAGGGCAGACCTGGCGCTCGCCGCCGCCGGGCACCCCCTCCTGGTTGCCGTTGGGCAGGACCAGGTAGACCTCGCTGGCCCGGTCCACGGCCCAGCGCAGGGTGGCGCACTCGCCCGGCTGTTGGAGGGCGTCGGGCTCGGCCCAGAAGTTGACGATGGCGTTGCCCGGCGTGGGCGTGGGGGGCGGCGGTTGAGTAGGTTGGGGCGTGAGGGTGGGTGTGGGCGTCGGGGCTTCGACCTCCCCGGCCGTCAGCTTGTACGTCTGCTCCGCACCGTAGACGGCCTGGACGTTGGTGATGGTCAGGGTCGCCTCGGCGTCGGCCGGGGCCTGAAAGACGACGCGCGAGGCCAGGCGCTCGTCGCCGCCGTCGTCGTCCCGGTAGGTGGTCCGGGAGACCTCGACCCTCAACAGGGTGTCCACCAGGTTGCCCAGCCCGTGAGTCCGGACCTCGTACCAGCGTCCGGCCTTGACGTGGAGCCTGGCCCGGTCCACGTCGCCGTCGGGGGCGAAGGACCGGTTCTGCGTCTCGCCGTCGCCGATCCAGGGTAGGTTTCCGCTGCCGGGGTCGTCGGGCTCGTATTCGTCGGCGTCCGGGGCCGGGGTGGCCTGGGCCGGTCCCTCGCTGGCGTGGCTGGCTAGCGGTCCGGCCAGCTGGGCGGCCAGGCAGAGGAGGGTCAGGAGCAGGATGGCGGCCAGGACAGGCGCCAGCCAGCGGCGAGTGCGGGTCGTGGGTCTGTTCACGATGCGTCCTCCTTCGGTTGCTTGCGGGTGATGTCCAGCACGGCTTGGCCGAACTGGTCCAGTTTTTTTGGGCCGACGCCCTTGACGGCCAGCAGCTCGTCTCGCGTACGGGGTTGGGCGGCGGCGATGCGGCCCAGGGTGGCGTCGGTAAAGACGTGGAAGGCGGCCTTGTCCATCCCGTCGGCCTCGGCCTTGCGCCAGGCGCGGAGGTCCTCGAAAAGGGCCGGGTCGTAGGCCTGGCCTTCGGGGGTGACGTGTTCGGCGTCGGGCGCTGGGGATGCAGTGGGTTGGGGTGTGGGAGCTGTGACCTTCGTGGCGGTGGGCGTCCGGCCGGGCTGCTTGAGCCTGGGCGCGTCGTGGACGGTCGCCGGTCCGAAGGCGCCCAGGCCGATGAGGCTTTCCACCATGTCGTCGGTCCGGGCCGGGTCGCCGGTGGCCCGGTCCCACTGGCGCATGCGGCCCAGGCGTCGGTCGCGGAACTGCTGGGGCGAGACGCTGGGGTAGCGGCCCAGGTCCTCCTGGACCGTCTCGGCCAGCTGGCGGCCCAGGTCGTTGCCCAGCCCGTTCTGCTGCATTTGGGCTGCGGCCTGGACAGCCTGGGAGGCTTTCTCGCCAAAGACGGCCTCGGGACCAGTGCCCAACTGGTCCTGCAGGGCGGCGCCGAAATCCCCGCCTCCGCCTGTGTCCCGGATGGCGCGAGCGAAGCTGCGCTGCACCTGGCGGGCGGGGATGGTGCGCGATCCGGCGGCGCCCAGGGCGATGACCTCGCTCCGTCGGACCTGTTGTTCCGGCGGGATGCCTGCCTTGGCCTGGCCTACGGTAAAGGCCCGGGCGGCGGCGGGCGCTCGCTCCGTCACGGCCTCGGCGAAGGCGGGGTCCAGGATCCCGTCGTCGAGGGCGGGAGACTGGCCGTCGTCGGCCCACTCCCCGGCCACGTCGTGGCTGGCCTGCATCAGGTTGTAAGCGCCCTGCTGCACCTCAGCTGGGGCGGCTGCCAGCCCGGCAGCCGTGTCCCGGACCTGCGTGGCGCCGCCAGGTGTCCAGTTTGAGAGGTCGGCTGTCTGGCCCGCTGCGATGGATTGCACCGGCCCGAGGGCGGGTGGTGAGCCGCTGCCTCCCTGGCCCGAGGTCGTGGCGTTCAGGGCCTGGCGGAAAGAGGCGGATGATTGGCGCCGCCGACCGCTCGTAGGCGCTGTGGGCGTCGAGCCGCCGGTCGGAGTCGTCGGGTCCGAACCACCGTCGGCAGTCCTTCGGGTGGTTCTGGTAAGCCCCGACCTGCCGCTCATGGTCCGGCGCAGCATGCCGAGCCCGGCGCCGGCGCTAAAGCCCCGGCCTGCGGAGCGGCCGCCGAGGGTCGAAGCTGTCTGCCCGCCCAGAGCGAGGGCGCCGAAACTGGCGCCTTTCGAGGCAGCGGCGGCCCCGGCCAGGAAGCCGATGCCCCCGGTCCCGGCGCCCACCGCGGCCGAGACGGCGGCCTGGGCGCCGCCCTTGAGGGCGCCCAGGCGGTCTCCGGCAGCGCCGATGAGTCCGCCGCTGCCGCTACCCATGTAGGGGTTCGGGGCGCCCATCAGGGCCTGGGCCACGGGGCCGCCGCCGATCATGGAGGCCGCCAGGCGGGACTCGGGGCTGGGGTAGCTCCCCGAACTCCCTCCGTTCCCCGTCAGGCCGACGGCGCTTCCGA
>JASFTJ010000090.1:0-7717 GCA_050053615.1 Anaerolineae bacterium
CCCGAGTCGAGGCTGCAATGGAGGCGAGTGAGGGCGATCAATCCGCCCTGGTCGCCTCATTGCGGGAACGAATCGAAGCGCTGGAAGCCGAGATCGAGGAGCTAAAAAAGCAAGCTCCCGCACCTCCCCCCAGACCACAACCGGCCAAGATCAGCCAGCCTGCCATCCAGCACCTGGTCGACAAGCTGCCCAAGCACCCAACCAAGACATACCCCACCCGGCCTCTAAGCAACATTGAAACTCTGGTCATCCACCACAGCGCCGTCGCGCCTGACGTTGGCCCCAAGCGCATCGCCAGGTATCACGTCAACCACTGGGATTGGGCCGGGATAGGCTACCATTTCTTGATTGGCCAAGATGGCATCATCTATCAAGGCAACGAATTGGAAACGATTTCCAAGCATACAGGTAACATCAATTCCAAGGGGGTAGGCATCTGTTTCTTGGGGAATTTCACCAAAAAGGTTCCACCACCGGAGCAGCTCCAGGCCGGAGCACACCTGGTAGCCTGGCTTCTGCAGGAACTGGACCTCGATCTGGAGATGGTCAGAGGCCACAAAGAATACATGGCCACTGCATGCCCGGGCGATCAGTGGCTCAGCGGCAAAAAGTGGAAAAACATGCTGCGCCAGCAAGTCGCCAAGGTGCAGGAGGAAGCAACCGAACCTGGCATACCGCCGGGCGCCAAGCCAATCTACCACTTTATGCTCTTCTGGATGCGTGATGGCGCCTGGGCCGAGCAGGATTGGCTCAATGCGCAGAACTACATCGGTCGTTTCCAGCCCACCCTGGGCTTCAAAGTCAACGATGCGGCTCAAGCGCAGTACGTGACCATCGTCGGGGGGACGTTGGGGGTCCCCCAATCGGCGGAGGATTGGCTCAAAGAACAAGGCTGCCTGGTAGACCGCATCGCCGGTCAAGATGAAGAGGAAACAAAGCAAATGCTGGATGAGCTAGCAGATCAAGGCAAGCGCTTTCTGAGCTTTGACGAGTAGCCATCCAGCGCGTTAGAGAGCCCAATGACCTTCCTTGCTGCGCCCACCTATCAGGTCTCGCTGGCCGTTTTCGAAGGCCCCCTAGATCTACTCTTGCACCTCATCGAGCGTGAGGAACTGGACATCACCACGGTCTCTCTGGCGCAGGTCACCAATCAATATTTGGATCACCTGGCCCAGATCAGCGATCGGAACCCCGATAACCTGGCCGATTTCCTGGTCGTAGCCGCTAAGCTCCTGCTGATCAAATCTCGGGTCTTGTTGCCCCAGCCCGCTGCTGCTTCCTCCAAAGAACAAGAAGCAGATGTGGGCGACGACCTGGTGCGCCAGCTCGTCGAGTACAAACGGTTCAAAGAGGTCGCCCAATGGCTGGAAGAGATCGAAGGCCAAGGGCAGCGCTCCTACGTGCGCGTGGCGCCTCCTCCCCAAGTCGAGCGCGTCGTGGATTTGGGTGACGTCACCCTGGGTGACCTGCTAGATGCTATGCGCCAAGTACTGGCCGTCAAACCTCCAGCAGCATCAGTGAACAACACAGTCGCACCGATCACCATCACCATCGCCGAGCAAATCGACCTCATTATGCAAGAAACCACAAAGAGGCGGACGGTCAGCTTTCGCCGGCTTTTGGTTCGAGCCACAAGTCGCCTGGAGGTCATTGTCACGCTCTTGGCGCTATTGGAGCTGGTCAAGCAGCTACACGTAACGATACACCAGAGCCAGCCCTTCGACGACATCTTGATTGTGCGGAAAGAGGCAAAAGATCCAAAACACGAACACGAATAGGCGGAAGAACTTTAGCAATGCGCTTACTGTTGCAGCCGTCCCCAAACCAAGAGAGCCAGCACCGCGCCACCTGTATCGAATAACAAGTCCCAGGCATCAGGGTGCCGCCCTGGGACAAAAGCCTGGTGAAACTCGTCGGACAGAGCATAGAGCAGCGTCAGCACCAACGCAATGTACCGGACATGACGCAGTTCCCCCAGTGCCCGGGCAAACAACGCCGCCAACACACCGAACATAAACGCGTGCGCCGCCATGCTGATCAGCTTGGCGGTCCAACCCTCACCCGGATTGGGCAGATAGGGTTGGGCAGACAGCCAGAAAATTAACCCCATCCAAGCCACGACCGGCAGCCAGAGATAGAGCAGCGGGTGGCGTTGCAGCCAATCCCGCACCGTCATCTGCCCCTTTCTTTCTTTTTCAAGGCAATCTGATAGGCCTGTTCTATCTCATCGACGCGGGCGTCCCAATCAAACCTTTCCCAGATACGCTGCCGAGCTTCCCGCCCGAGTTCCGCCGCCCAGCCTCGATCCGACAGGACGGCCAGCATCGCCTGAGCCAGGTCATCGATATTGCCCGGTTCGGTCAGCAACCCGGACCGTCTGTCCTCGATGTACGCCAGATTCTCTCCGACCCGACTGGTGACGACCGCCTTGCCCATCGCCATCGCCGCCACTACTTTGCCCGCGCACTTGCTCCGGTTGATGAGTGTGTCGCGATAGGGATTGACCACCACGTCGGCGGCGGCCCAGTAGGCAGGCGCCTGCTCGTGCTCGATCCAGCCGGGGAAGAGCACCCGATCCGCCACGCCGGCCGCCCGCGCGTGGGCCTGCAACCGGGGCAGGCCGTCCCCGGCGCCGGCGATGACCAGCCGGGCCTCCGGCATCTGCGCGCCGACTTGCGGCCAGGCGTCGATGGCCAGGTCCAGGTCACTGCCGTGAGGAATGTGCCCCAGGTAGAGGGCAAAGGGCACATCCCCCACCCCCAGTCGCGCTCGGACGGCGGCCTTTTCCCCCTCGTCCACCTTGGCCTGGTCGCGCAGGTCGGGATCGGGGCCGTTGGGCAGGTAGACCACCCGCGCCGGGTTCACGCCAAAGCCCCATACCTGGGTCTGTAGGGTGCGGCTGACCACTGTCACGGCGTCGGCGTGGCGGGCCAACCAACGTTCTTGCCAATCGAAGAGCCGCTTCCAGGAAGCTGGATAGGGATTCACATCCGCCCATCCGCCACGCCCCTCCCAATCATCGGTGTCGAGCACCAGCGGCCGTCTTGAAAACCAGCGCAGCCACATCCCCGCTAGGCCGCTGTAGCCGATGGGTTTAAAGACGTGGACCACATCGGCGTCGAGCTGCACCGCCCGGCGCGCCATCTGCAGCGGCACGACGAGCTTGTGCCAGGCGTCATCGCGGTGCAGGGTCATGTTCTCCAGACGGACGCCGTCCTGCTCCCAGACCCGGCCCGAGTCGGCCAGGTTGTCGTAGGGAGGCATCAGGATCGTCACCCGGTGGCCGCGCTTCACCAGGACGCGGGCCATGAAAAAGGCGCGGGCGCTCACCGTGCCTTTGGGTTTGAAAGCAAAAGAACCGATCATGATGACGTTCATAGCTTATACTCAAATCAGAGTTGCTGCCCGGCAAAGATGGGCAATCATCAGCGCCCCGCTCACCCTCCCGCACTGACATCCGCGATTATACCCCAGAACAGGCCAAGCGACAATTTACAGAGCTCAGCCCGACACTTGAATCGGCCCCAATAGGGTGGTATAATAGCTTTGACACCACTTATCAAGGGAGGAGATCGAATGCAACGCAGATCGTTTGAGCCACGCACAGTGGCAGTCACGGCATTGATGACCGCCATCGTCTACATTCTGACCCGCGTCGTCCAGGTGCCCACACCGGTGGTGGGCTACATCCACCTGGGCGACGTCGGCGTCTTTTTCAGCGCTTTTGCCTTTGGCCCAGTCATCGGGGCTGTCGCCGGTGGCCTGGGGACGGCTCTCGCCGATCTGACCAGCCCGTACGCGCAGTGGGCCATTTTTTCTCTCTTGATCCACGGCGCGCAGGGTTGGGTCGCAGGTTGGATATGCACAAGATGGCAGGATGTGAAAGGCCTTGTGCTCGCCACTGCCGTTGGCGGGGTCATCGTGGTGGTCGGGTACCTACTGGCTGGAACCATTCTAGTGGGCTTTGGCGCCGCCCTCACCGAAATCCCCCTCAATCTCGTTCAAGTAGCAGGAGGAGCAGTAGTGAGCGTGCCCCTGTTTGCCGCCGTGCGCCAGGCCTATCCGCCCATCATGCGCTTCGGAACCAGGGATTGACGTCACGAATCGCCAATCCCCCATACCCAATAGCCCTGCTCGCCGAGAGGCTGCGCTTTGCCTACCCGCCCCTCTCACCGAATCAACCCGCGCCGTGGGTCATGGATGGCCTTGACCTGCGCGTCGGCGCCGGCGAGTGGCTGGCCGTCATGGGCGCCAGCGACGCCGGCAAGACGACCCTCTGCCTGATGCTGGCCGGCCTGGCGCCCCACCTGACCGGCGGCCGGATGGAGGGCCGGATCATCGTGGCCGGACGGGACACCCACGACCACCCGCCGCCCGCCCTGGCCGCCACGGTCGGGCTGCTCTTCCAGGAACCCGAGGCCCAGCTTTTTAATCCCACCGTCGAGGCCGAGGTGGCCTGGGGTCTGGAGAACCTGGGCCTGCCCGCGGGCGAAATCGACCGGCGCGTGAGCGAAATGTTGGCGCGCTTTCGCCTCGAGGATGCCAGGCGTCGCGCTCCCGGTGACCTGTCAGGTGGGGAGAAAAAGCGGCTGGCCCTGGCCTCGGTGCTGGCCCTGCGACCCGACGTGCTCATCCTCGATGAGCCGATGGGCGGGCTCGATCCGGCCGGCCGCGACGAGGCACTGGCAGCGCTGTCGCAACTCCGCCAGGACCGATCGACGACCATCGTCATGACCGAGAGCGATCCCGAAGCGGTGGCCGCTTTTGCCAATCGTGTGGTGGTATTGCACCAGGGGCGGATCGCCCTCGAGGCCCCCCCGCGCGAGTTGTTTGGGCAAGCGGAGCAGTTGACGGCATTGGGCGTGGCCGTGCCGCAGATGGCGCAGGTGGCTGCCGGGCTCAATCGACGGCTGGGGACGGGGTTTGATTTTCTGACGGTGGATGAGGCGCGGGGGGCGTTGGCGTCGTTGGTGGGAGGGGGAGAAAGCCGTGGCCCGGACACAATCTCCCCCCTCCCCCCCAAGGGGGGAGGATTGGGGTGGGGGGGAGACTGTGCCCTGAGGATCTCTGACCTTTGGTTCGGGTACGACGACGAAGCGCCGGTGCTGCGCGGCATCGATTTGTGCATCCCGCGCGGCCAGTTCGTGGCCCTGGTCGGGGCCAACGGATCGGGCAAGACAACATTGATTAAGCACTTTAACGGCTTGCTCCGACCGCGACGCGGAAAAGTACACATGCGCGGACAGAACACCGCCGGCCGCTCTGTAGGCGAGCTGGCCCGCCAAGTAGGCTTTCTTTTCCAACATCCGGAGCAGCAGATTTTCAGCGCCACCGTGCGCCAAGAAGTGAGCTTTGGCCCGCGCAACATGGGCCTGTCCCGCGCCCAAGTGGAAGCTCGCGTGGAGGCCGCGCTGACCCGATTCGACCTATCCGCTGCTGCCGAGCGCCCCCCTGCCATCTTGAGCTACGGACTTCGGCGAAGAGTAACCCTGGCCTCGCTAGCAGCGATGGACCCACCAATACTGGTTCTGGATGAACCGTCTGTGGGTCTGGACGCCTGCAGCCTGCACGAGACGTTCAATTGGCTTGCAGAATTGCACGCACAAGACCGAACAGTCCTCGTCGTCACCCACGACATGACCCTGGCTGCCGAGCGCGCAGACAGGATCATCGTGCTGCACGCCGGGGAGATTATCGGCGATGGAGCGCCTGCCGACGTGTTCAGCCAGCCCGACCTCCTGGCCTGCACCTCCCTGGCCCCACCGCCGGTCGTCTCCCTGACTCAGGCGCTTTGGCCCGACGCCCCCCCCAATGGCTGCTTGACAATCAAAGCTTTCTGCGACCGATACATCTCCTGGATAAAAGACAGCGCATGAGCCAGAAATTTGACCTTTATGTGGCGGGCGCTTCGTGGCTCCACCGACTCGATCCCCGCGCCAAGCTGTGTGCCGTGGTGCTGGCCGGAGCCGTGGGGCTGATGTTCAAGCATCTTGTTGTGCTAGCGGGCCTGCTGATGTTGACTCAGCTCATTCTCCGCTCGGCCCGCATACCCACCGCCCGGATCGGCTGGCTATGGGCTCGGTTGGCGCCTCTCCTGACCATCATCCTGATTCTGCAGCCGATCTTTGCCCCCGGGCCCGGACCGGACCTGCTGCGCCTGGGGCCAGTACGTCTCACGAGCGCCGGTCTGTTGGAGGGAGTGAGCTTTGCGCTGCGTGCAGCTGCGCTAACCTTTGTGGCTGCCATCCTCCTGCTGACCACCGATCCCACACGACTTGTCCAGGGACTTGTCAAGCTGGGCTTGCCCTATCCCTGGGGGTTGACGGTCGATCTGGCCATCCGCTACCTGCCGACGACCTATAGCCTGTTCCTGACCGTACACGAGGCACAACAAGCGCGGGGTTGGATCGTGAACCGTGGCAATCTCTTTCAACGAGCACGGAGCTACGTACCCATCCTAGTGGCGACCATCATCGCCGCCCTGCGCCTGAGCGACAACCTGGGATTGGCCCTGGCAGCGCGGGGACTGGGTTATCCGGTCCACCGCACGGCGTGGCGCGAGATTCACTTTTCCAGGGCTGACTGGCTGGCAGTGGCGTTGGCGGCTGCTGCCTTTGGGGGGATGATCGCGCTGCGCTACGGTGTGGGCTTTGGCGCGGGGGCATGGTAGACCAATGTACCAAGCCTGCTGCCAGCCGATCACCTCTATCGGAATAGTCGGCCGGCAATGGCAGTTACCAGCCAGCGGGGAGCGAGCCGGCTCGAGGCAAAGGCCAGTAGTTTGTATCCCAAGCCAGGTACGACAAAGGCCCGACCCCGGTCAAAGGCGCGTAGCGCAACCGTCACAACTTTGTCAGGAGATGTCATCATCTCCCGCCTGTCTTCTAGGGCACCGGCGATGGTCCAGAACTCGGTAGCCGTCGCGCCCGGGCAAAGGGCCAAGACCCGCACGCCGTCGGCGGCGACCTCTCTGGCAAGCCCTTCCGAGAAATGCAGCACAAATGCCTTGCTCGCCGCGTAGACGCTCATGTAGGGCACCGACTGGAAGGCGGCGTTGGAGGCGACGTTGATGACGCCGCCCCGGCGACCCCGGCGCATAGCGGGCAGGTAGAGCCGCGTCAGCTCCATCAGCGCATTGACATTGAGCCGAACCATGTCGGCCTGAACATCACATGGGATCTCGGCAAACTCTCCG
Organism: Anaerolineae bacterium; assembly: GCA_050053615.1. Taxonomy (GTDB): domain Bacteria; phylum Chloroflexota; class Anaerolineae; order JAAYZQ01; family JAAYZQ01; genus JASFTJ01. The sequence continues at coordinate 7,196 of JASFTJ010000090.1, forward strand.
ACCCTGCTGAACCCGGCGTTGTTCACCAGCAGGTCCACAGTCAGACCTCGACGCTCGGTTTCACGGAAAAGAGAGACAGCGCTGCCCGACCGGGAAAGATCAGCAACGATGACCTGCGCCGCCACACCATGCGCTGCCACAAGTTCACTGGCCAGCGCCTGTAGCTTGGATTCACTCCGCGCCACCAGGATTAGGTCTTTGCCCAGCGCCGCCAAGCGCCGGGCGAACGCTTCCCCGATGCCACGGGATGCTCCGGTGATTAACGCGGTTTCGACGCTTTCCAGCAGCGCCACTCATCCCCCCCTTGCGAACGAAGGACCAAAAAGACAGAGAACGAAAGCTCCCGCGATCTGTCTCACATCCCTCATCGGGCTAGAATCCTTCCAGCCGCGTCACGTCCACGATGCCCCGGCTGAGGTCCCAGACGTCCTGCAGCAAGGCCAAACGGTTCTCCCGTAGCGTCCGGTCCTCGTGCATCACCAGTACGTCGTCGAAGAACTGGTTGATGACTGGGATCATCGG
>JASFTJ010000091.1:0-7667 GCA_050053615.1 Anaerolineae bacterium
TACCGATTGTGCTCAGCTTGGCCATTTCCTCCGCATCGCACCGGGCCTTGAGCAGCGCTTGGGCCTCGTCCAGGGTGCGGATCCCACCGACTTCTGTCAGGATATCCACACCATCTTTCAACTCAAACATGGTTTTACTCCCGGATTCATTGATTAGCGTACAAAAAAATTGAGTTAACTGTCAAAAATCTTGCCTGGATTTAATATCCCGTTCGGGTCCAAAGCCTGGCGCACCGAGCGCATCACGTCGAGTGCCACCGGGCCGACGTCGCTCTCCAGGTAGGGCTTTTTTAATGTGCCGACGCCGTGCTCGCCCGAAAGCGTGCCGCCCATGGCGATGGACAGGGCAAAAAGGTCGGCCACTGCTGCCTCGACCCGCGCCCACTCGTCGGGGTCCTTCTTGTCAAAAAGGATGTTGGGATGCATATTCCCGTCGCCGGCGTGCCCGAAAATGACGATGGGTAGTTGGTGCTTCTCCGAGATCTTTTTGATGCCATTGATCGTGTCCGGAATGGCGCTGCGTGGCACCGAAATGTCCTCGCCCAGCTTGTTGGGCCGCTTGCGGCCAAGCGATCCCGAGATGCTGCGTCGCGCCTTCCATAGGTCGTCGCTCTCCCCGGGCGTCTTGGCCACACGCATCTCGCTGGCTCCGCCCTCGCGGCAGATGCGGGCCACCACCTCCATGTCGCGGGTGGCGTCGGCCTCGTCGCCATCGGTCTCGATGATCAGGATCGCTTCGGCGTCGCGGGGCAGGCCCATGTGCAAATAGTCCTCCACGCTGTTGATGGCCGTCTCGTCCATGATCTCCAGCGTGGCGGGCACGATGCCGCCCCACAGGATAGCGTTGATCGCCTTGCTGGCATCCTCCAGTCTGGGAAAGATGGCCTGGCCGGTGCGCTTGGCCTCGGGCATGGCAATGAGTTTGAGGGTGGCCTCGGTGATAACCCCCAACGTGCCCTCCGAACCGATGAACAGGCTCATCAGGTCGTAGCCAGTGACATTCTTGATGGCCTTGCCGCCGATGCGCAGTATCCGCCCATCGACCAGGACCACCTCCAGGGCCGCGACGTAATCGCCGGTGACGCCATACTTGAGGCATCGTGGCCCGCCGGCGTTGCAAGCAATGTTGCCGCCGATGGTCGAGTGGCGTACACTGGACGGATCGGGCGGGTAGAACAGGCCCAGCTTTTCCACCTCGGCCTGCAGGTCGGCGGTGATGATACCTGCCTCAACCGTGACCATCATGTTGGCCCGGTCGAGCTCAAGGATGCGGTTGGGCCGTACTATGTTGAGGATCAAGCCGCCGTCCACCGGCACCGTGGCCGCTGCCAACCCGCTGGCCATGCCCCGGGTAATGACCGGCACGCGCTCGCGGTTGCAAAGCTGGAGGATCTGGGACACTTCATCGGCACTGGCCGGGCTGACGACCGCGTCGGGCAGCGACTCGCTGAACGTGCCGTCGTAAGAGTAGCAGATCAGCGCCTCTGGCGAGGTGAGAACGTGCTCTTTGCCGACGATGGCGCGCAGTTCGTTCAGGATGCTTTCTTGAATCATGGCGGCTCCTATTCTTCCAGGGCTCTCAGGGCCAGCTCGGCCACGTCCATCACGCGGATGCGGACCCGATTGCGGCGGGCCGCCTCGGTGAGCGTGCGCTCGCACTGCTGGCAGGCTGAGGCGATGACCTTGGCCTCCACCTCCTGGGCCTGGGCCAGCCGTTGCTCCGAGATGGCATGGGAGAGCTCGGCGTCAAAGGTCTCCAGGTTGCCGCCGCCACCGCAGCACATCGAGTCCTGGCGATTGTCGCGCATTTCGACCAGTTCCAGGCCCGGTATGGCCTGGAGTACCCGGCGCGGCGCGTCGAACACGTCCCCTTTGCGGCCTAGGTCACAGGGGTCGTGGTAGGCGACGCGCTGGGCCGGTTGCTCGCGGAAGTGGAGTTTGCCATTGTCCACCAGGTCGGCCAGCAGCTCGGTGGCGTGCAGCAGCTCAAACGGCAGCTCGTCGTCGGCAATCTCGCGGTAGACATGGTTCCAGATGTGCAGGCAGGAGGGACAGGTAAAGACTACTTTTTCGGGGTTCATGGCCTTGATCGCGTCCAGGTTGTGGCGGATCAGGTCGCCAGCCTGCTCCAGGTCGCCGTTGATGAGCAGCGGATAGCCGCAGCACCACTCCTCGCCGCCCAGAACGGCGTGATCCAGTTCTGCTTTTTCCATCAACTGGACCATCGTCTGCGGCAGGCGGTAACTACGCGGAAAGAACGAGCCAACGCAGCCGACGAAATAGACAATGTCGGCTGTCTCGCGGGGTTGGACAGCCAGCGGCCGCTCGGGCATGTTGTCGGTCCATAGCAGGCGGTGCAGGTTGTCCTCGCCCGAGATGTTGTGGTGCTCGGCGATCATCTGGCCGAGCTGCACCAGTCGCTCTGGCTCCAGCTTGTGCTGGCTCATGTCATCGCGGGCGGCCTGGAGGATGTCGTCCAGCGGGACGCCACTGGGGCAGATCTCGGCGCAAGAGGCACACAGCAGACAGCCATAGAACCGCGAGGCGAATTCCTCGCTTGGTCGGTCCAGCCGTCCCTCGCTCAGCGCGTTCAGAAGCGCGATGCGACCTCGCGGGGCGTCGGTTTCGCGCAGTGTCACGCGATAGACGGGGCAGGTGGCCAGGCACAACCCGCAGCGGATGCAGGATGTGTACTGACTGTCGGTAATCAGTTCCGTACTTCGGTACATTGGTTTGTCTGTTGCTTCCATGTTGGTTCCTATCTAGGTTTGGGGTTGCACAATCGGCAGCGTCAGCAGGGCGTGGGGTACGACAAGCACGTCTAGTTGGTCCCCCAGCTGCTCGCCAGCCATCTCGAAGGCGGCCTCCATCGTCGGCGCGGCCAGGAACTTGGCCGAGCGGATCAGCGCCGGGTCCTCGGCGCCGACGATGATGACGTCGTTTTGTTCCAGCACTTTGGCCATAACAAAGGCCCGCTGCTGGCCCGGCGGGTAGCCGTGCTCACGCGCATCGTCCAGGATGAACTGCACGTCGGGCGCGTCCTGCATCGCCTTGAGGAAGCGCTGTTCGCCCACGCCCTCGCCGGCACCTTCACCGCACGGCGCAGGGACGATGAACACGCCGCCCGGTTTGACTACTGGCGTCGGTCCAAAAAAGAGGTAGCTGGCTGCGCGGCTGGCCTGATAGAGGTTGGCGTCTTTGGGATAGCCGACGCCGGCCACGGCCACGTCATATAACATCCCCGAAGGGGGCTGCTGGGGCACCGGCACCTCGTACAGCGTCTTGGCGAACGCGACCAGCTCCTGGAAGGTCGCCTCCGGTTCGCCGGCCCGGACATAGACGACGCGCTTTTCGTCGTCCTGGACGACGTTGACGATGAAGCGCAGGCCGGCCCGCCGCGCCGCCTCGGTGATGGCTTCGTGGAAGGGGTTGCCCTCGATGCGGCCCAGGCGTGTTCGCGGATCATCGATCATGTGCGGGCCGTGGGTGTAGGCGATCATCGCCTCGCCCGCTGCGCCGACGGCCAGCGTCTTGCGCCCGCCCGAGTAGCCGGCGTACTGGTGCGGCTCGACGATGCCGGTGGCGATCAATAGATCCGCCTCGTAGGCGGCCTTGTGCACCGACAGTGGAATGCCGCTGTCGGTAGTGCCCAGATCCACCAGCGCCTCGGGGTTCAGCGGCTCGTTGTCAATGACGCGGTAGCGGTCGACCACCGCCTGACCCAGCTTTTCCACCTTTTCCTCCGGCGTGCTGGGCCGATGCAGGCCGATGCCGCACAAGAGGGTCACGTGCTCATCGCGTACGCCGGCCGCTTTCAGCTCGGCCAGGACCGGCGGCACCAGCACGTAGTCAGGGCTGGCACGAGTCACGTCGGTAAAGACGATACAGACCGTGTCACCCGGCTGCGCCAACTCTCCCAGCGGTGGCGAGTTGGTCGGCTCCGCTACAGCAGCGGCTACCGCCGCCGACACGTCCTCGATGGGCGGCACGCTCTTGGACTGAGCGACGGTACCCCGCCAGCCGGCGGGCAGGTCGAAGGTCAACTCGCCTTTGTCAAAGGGGACAGTAAACATATTCGCTCCAGTTCTCTGCTTTATTGTACGTCCTCTACCTCGCGGCGCGCTGCTTCCATAATCATCTCGAACGCATCTGAGATCTCGGACGCCCGACAAGCGCGCCGGATCAGATCCAGGTTCAGGTCGCCCCAGTGAATCGTCAGCACGCCCAGGGCATCGCGCAAGTGTTTGTCGGACCCGGTGTTCTTATGAGCCTGCAACTTGGCGACGATGACGTCTTCTGGCGTGACAAACGTGGCTGAGTGCCCTTCTACGTACTCAATCCGCTGTCGCCGCCCAAAGGCCATGCGGCTGAACACGTCGTCGGGCAAAGGCACCACGTCGACTTTGGCAGCCGTAGCCATCTCAATGATGTTGAAGGGATTGCGGCGGGCCAACGAGTCGCGGGTGCCATCCTCGCTGCGATAATAATGCGAATCCGGGAAGGCAGTCACAAATGGCCGGATGTGCTCAGCTCGTATATCCACGACGAGGTCCACATCCACTGTCGAGCGAGGCACTCCATATGCGATGGCAGCGAATTCACCGACGACCATGTGGGGAATCTCTTGCAGTTCAAGCACGGCAACGACGTAGTTCAAGAACGTCTCCAAATCGTACGAGGCCATCTCATTCATCGACATCTACCTCGCGCTCTCGGCCCAGGGCAAGATCGCCATGCATCCGCCGGATGACGCGCCATCCCTGTTCTTGCGGCGACAGGTCCGGGTGGCGCTGGCGCTCGGTAGTGCGTACAATATTCAAGGCAAACTGGTGCATCCGAAAAGCCAGCCTCAGGCGACCGGCCGGCGCCATCTCCCGCCAGAGAGTCACCTGGCGCCGATCGAAAGACCCCAGCCGCCGGCGCAAGGACTCTACTTCGTCCTCATTCACTTGGATGGACGGAATGTCTTCGCGCATAGCCTTCTGCACTCAACCAGGCTCTCTCAAACACACAACGCCCTGGCTTGGCAGGGCGTTTACAACAACGTCGCTCAAGCCGCCTTTGGCCTGGTCTCTTTGTGCAACAGTTCACATTATACCACAGGGCTGGATGGCCTACAAGAAAAGAAGAGGCCACGGCCTGTTTCCGCTTCTTGTTTTTGGGCTGGGTCGCTCACCAGTCCCGGACATCCTTTCGCCACTTTTTGATCTGGCTCCGCCGTTTCTTCTTACGGAGCCGCCGCTCCCTCGATGCTGCCGTGGGCTTGGTCCGTTTGCGGCGCTTGCGGCGTCTCAGCGCCCGACGCATCAAGTCTGCAAACCGCTCGACGACCTCTTGCCGATTCCGATACTGGCTCCGCTCCGATTGGGAGACCAGGTGCAATACCCCTGCCGAGTCCACATAGCTCGACAGCCGCTTCTGCACTCGCGCCCGCTGTGCCTCGCTTAGGCTGGGCGAATTAGCCACGTCGAAGAGCAGTTCCACCCGGGTAGCTGACTTTTGGGCGTGCTGGCCGCCCGGCCCACCGCTCCGCGAGAAGCGAAAGCCCAGCTCAGATTGGGGGATGCTTATCTGGCTGTTGATCTTGAGAATTCCGTCGTCCATATCCTGCTCGCAGCGTGGGGCAGGATGCTTTCTTGCCCTACGCCCAGATTGCCAGGCCGCTCGGCGTTTCCCTCGGCTTCCACTGCGTCGGATTACTCCAGTCGCTCGCCTTCCAGGGCATGCTCTGCGGCTGGACCAGGGGCAGCACCTCGCGGAAGAACTCGAGGCGCTCGGGGCCGGTCATTGGCGTAAAGTTCTCGGCCACGGCCAGGTCGGCCTCCAGCTCCGCCATCGTTGAACAGCCGGCGATGACCGTCGTCAGCGGCAGGCCCAAGGCGTAGCGCAGCGCCCGGTCCGCGACGTGGGCCAGCTTTTTGTAGCCGAATATCTTCATGCCGATCACACCCACATCTTTCTGGGCCGCCACCGGCAGAAACTCTTCGGCAAAGCTGTATATGAAATGGTCCAGCACCGAAACGGCGACGAGCACTGTATCAAAGGGGAAACGGCGTAGCGCCTCGATCTGGATCTGGGGGTCGGTGTGGCCGCTGATGCTGATGTGTCGCACCAGGCCCTCCTCGCGGGCCTGGGCGGCCGCCTCCAGGGCGCCCCCCTTGGCCGTCATCTGATCCAGCCGATCAAAGCTGTAGACGTTGTGCAGCCGCCACTCGTCTACATAGTCGGTCTGGAGCCGCGTCAGGCTCTCTTCGAGCTGTCTGCGGGCGCCATCGCTCTTGGTGTGCACCGTCTTGGTGGCGATCCACATCTCGTCACGGCGATGCTTGGCCACCAGACCCACCCGCTCCTCAGACTGGCCCTGGGAGTAGATCCAAGCTGTGTCGAAATAGCGAATACCCCGGTCCAATGCAGTGTTGAGGATTCCGAGGGCCTGATCTTGACTGCAACCCTCTTCATCCACAATACGCTGCGCGCCAAAGCTCAGAATAGGGAACGATGCGCCGGTTTTGCCCAATGGCCTCGTTTCCACGCCCAACCCCCCTTTCGATGCTGTAGGGCAAATTGGCAATCTGCCCTTCGCTGAGTATAGCACACACGCCAGGGAGCGTCAAGCAAGCTACGGTACACCCAGGGCCACGGCGATATCGTGGGGCGTCACTCCTGGCGACTCGATCTCGTGGAGGCGGTAGAATTCTTCGATGGCTCCTTGCACATTGGACAGTTCCGCGCCGACCAGGTACTGTTCCAACTCGGCCAGCTTGTCGGCGGGGTAGAAAAAGATGTCGCCTGACAGGCCCACCGCCACGATCTGGTCGTGTTGTGTCTCGACTATGACCCGGATCAGCCCCCCCGGTGCCTTGTGCACCCGCTGCGCCACCTCCACGCCCGTGGCGATCTTGACCGTTCGGCCAAGCTCACGGGAATGCATTCGGCCTTCGCGGAAGCGTCTGCCCGGTCCGAGTAGCCAGTCCTCCGTGGTGCGGGTCTGGGCCAACTCGGCGGTTTTCTCGTAGACGGCCGGCGGCAGTTCGGCCGGCGTGAGCGGTCCTAGCACCGTTTCATAGTTGCGCACCAACGTCTCAGTCATCGTCTCCCAACCCGGGACCCGACCCAACTCCCGCTGGAGCGTGGTCAGGTTCTCCCGCAGGCTCTTGAACACCTTGTCGCGGAACTTTTCGTCGGGCACCCGTAGCACGTGGACCATCGTCTCATAGTCGAAATCGGCGATGAGGTTACCCACCAGGACTGAATAGTCGGCAATCTCGGCGGCGCCGTTGCCTGAAATCTTGTGTCCCTCGCTGGTGACGATGTCGTTGACCGGCTTGTAGTGGACCTCGACACCCAGATCACGGTAGGTCCCCACCACCGGCGCCAGCAACGCCCGGTAGAACTCGGCCTTGTCGCGGGGGGCCAGGGGGTTGTCCTTGTGCAGCACCAGTTGATAAAAGATCTGCTGCCCGTCAAGATAGACCGCGCCGCCGCCCACCTCCCGTCGGAACACGGGGATGCCCTGCTGGCGGCAGTAGGCCAGGTCTACCTCCTGCTGCGCATCCTGGTGGTAGCCGATGCAGACGTAGGGTTCAGCCGGGGCCAGCAGAATGAGCCCTTCCATCCCCAGGCGGGGCAAGGCATGATAAATCAACTGCGAGTCGAGCCAGGGCACG